>CALEEC010000196.1 GCA_937949245.1 uncultured Gemmataceae bacterium
ATGCCGGACATGCGGTTGTACGACACCATCTATCAGGAACGCTACATGGGATTGCCGCAGGATAATGCGAAGAATTATCGAGAAGGTTCGCCGATCACACATGCTCGAAAATTACGGGGCAATCTGCTGCTGATTCATGGCACGGGCGACGACAACTGTCACTATCAGGCCACCGAGCGTTTGATCGATGAATTGATTGCCAACGGCAAACGCTTTAGTGTGATGCCCTACCCGAATCGAACGCACGCCATCCGCGAAGGCCACAACACCGAGCGGCATCTGTGGGAGACGATCACCCAATACCTGCGGGATAACTTGCAAGCGCCCCATGCCCCGGAACCGATGTCGCTGTATGAGACACGCTCGATCCGGGGGTGGAAGGTGCTGATCGCACGGGATTTGCTGTTGCGGGAACCGCAGGCGTTGGCACAAGCGTTGGAGTTGCTAGAACAGCAACTCGACGAGATCATCCGCGTGGTGCCCAAGTCGGCGGTCGAGAAGTTGCAACGGGTGCCGTTGTATTTCAACTCCGAATATCCGGGGGCGTCTCCCAAGGCGGAATATCATCCCGGTGCCGGTTGGCTCCGCGAACATCAACGCGATCCGGCGATGGCCAAAGCAGTCGAGTTCACCAATGTGCGAATCTTTGCCGCGGAGACGAATCGGATGCCGAACTTTGTGCTGCATGAGTTGGCCCATGCGTACCACGACCGCGAATTACCGCAGGGGTTCGGCAACCCGCAAATTCAAGCCGCGTTCGCCCGAGCGAAGGATTCAGGCAAATACGACAAGGTCGAGCGCTACAACGGTTTGCGACGTCCCCGAACGGTCGAGAGAGCTTACGCGATGACCAATCCGATGGAATACTTTGCCGAGACGACCGAGGCGTACTTCTCGCGGAACGACTTTTTCCCCTTCGACCGCGAGCAATTGCGGAAGCACGATCCCGAGATGTTTGACCTGCTGGGCAAACTCTGGGGTGTGGAACCGTAGCGCGTTGGGCCAGCGTTTCGCGTTGTTCACCCGCGAGCGACAAAGCGAGTCCTCCCAAGCGGCGGGCGTCCGCCCGCCGGGGGGGGGACGAGGGCGATTCACCTACTTGCGTACCGCTTCGGTCGAATCCAAAGCGTCGAATTCCACTGTGATCGGTTCGCCTGCGGTGAACGTCACTTGTTGTACTTGGCTCTTGAGCTTGCCTTCTCGCATCACGTCTGCACGGAAGAGATAGGTAAACTCCTGCCCCTTGGGCAGAGGTGGGGTCTGGAACGACTTCACCGCGGCGTTGGTCGGTTGATCGTTGACATACAAGGTCGCGCCGTCCGGTAGTTTCACCTCAACTCGGCTGACCACTGTGTTCGCCTCGCGTGCCGCCGAGTCGCCGAAAACAATCGTCTTGCTGTCACCTGCTTGGAACCGTATCGTCTTGGTCTCGCGGATCGGCTGAGCGTTGCGAATGTATTCGACTTCCAAGGTGTATTGATATTCCTTCCCCACCTCGAGTTTCGGCGTGAGGAATTGTCGCGAGGTGCCGGTCAGTGTGGTCGGTTGGCCATCGGTCCATAGCCGGGCGTCCGCGGGCAGTTGCACCCAAATCGCGGCGCGATCCGGCGAGAAACTCGGCTTGAGCGACATCGGTTTTTTGTCGCTCCCCTTTTCTTCGACGGCCGGCGGAGTCAGTCGCGGAGCCGGTTGCGGCATGCCGTAGCCATAACAGGCCAGCGGTGCCATCCAGTAAACGTCGGTTCCGCGCGGCACTCCACTACAACCGGCCGAGTAACTGCCCAAACAACCATAACACGACGAGTGGGACCACGACGAGTAACAACCTTGGCACGATCCAGCCGACCACGACGGCGCATAGTAAGACCAAGTGCCCCAACATCCTGAGCAACCGCTGCATCCACTACAGCTGCTGCAACCATAGCAGGATGACCAACACCCCATACAACCACTGCATCCCAGACAGCCGCGACGCCCGCCGAACTCGATCACTTCCGGCGTGCCGGTCATCGACATCAACAAGATCATGCTGTACATCGTGCGTTTCTCCGTGTTGTCGTTTGACGGCAACTTTGGCAAAATGCGTAAATTGCAGCCAATTGCGATTTCTAGGATAGATGGAACCTTTGGCAGCGTCCAAGAGAAATTCCCCGGTTTGCCCCCGACGAGGGGGCGGCACGGAATCCGTCTCCCGTAGAATCGATAAAGTCGGTATAATCTCCTGACTCAGGTGCCCTGATGCTACTACTGGGCCGAAGTTTCGATGCCGCTGTCTCCTGGTCTCGGGTTCGGAGGACGAAAGATGTCGCGATGGAACCTTGCTTGGCTGATCGGCGTGCCGTTGTTCATTATCGCAGGGCTGAGCTTTTCGTTTGCTACTCCTTCCCGAGAACGCGAACAGCACTACAAACTGGTTCGCACTTTGGTCGATGTCCTGGCCGAGATCGATCAGCACTATGTCAAAGAACTCGACGATAAAGCGATGGAAAAGCTGGTCGAAGACATGATCAACGGCGGCTTGGAAAGGCTGGACCCGTACTCGGCGTACCTCAATCCCGAAGAGTTGAAGCAATTTGAATCGCAGTCGGAAGGGAATTTTGGTGGCATCGGCATTCAAATGGGGGTTGATCCGAATACCCGTATGCTCATGGTGATCAGCCCGATGGTCGGTACGCCGGCTTACGAGGCGGGCATTCAAGCCGGCGACCTGATTTTGAAGATCGATGGCAAGCCGACGGAAAACCTGCGGATCAGCGACGCGGTCAAGATGATTCAAGGCAAACCCGGCGAACCGATCACGCTAACCGTGCTGCACGAAGGTGTCAACCAGAAGCCGGAAGACATTACCATCCAGCGTGCTTTGATCGAGATCAAGACGGTCATGGGCTACAAACGCAAGTCCGAGAATTCCGCGGAGTGGGACTATTTTCTCGATCCGAAGGAAGATCGCATCGCGTACATCCGTTTGACCGCGTTCAATGAGCATACCGAAGCCGATCTGCGCAAAGCCGTCGAGTCGGTACAAGCGGCGCAACCTCCGGCATGCGGTCTGATTCTGGATTTGCGGGACAATCCCGGGGGATTGTTGAAAGCGGCCGTCGAAATTAGCGACATGTTCCTGATGGAAGGGCGGATCGTGCAGACCAAAAGCCGACGTGGAGCCGGCAAATTCTACGAAGCCCGCCCGGAAAACACGCTGTTCGAGCCGGCCAAGTCGCATCCGATCGCCATTCTGATCAACAAAAACTCGGCCAGTGCCAGCGAAATCGTCGCGGCCGCGTTGCAGGACAACAACCGTGCCATCGTCGTCGGCGAACGCAGTTTTGGCAAAGGGAGCGTGCAAAAGGTGCTGAAAATTCCCCGCGGCGAGCAAACAGCGGCTCTGAAATTGACCACCGATACTTATTGGCGTCCCAACGGCCACAACATCCATCGTCTCAGCGATAGCAAAGACACCGACGAATGGGGCGTCAAGCCGACCCCTGGCTACGAACTGAAGTTCGCCAACGAGGAGGAACGCATCAAATACATGCAACAATGGCTGCAATATCGCCGGACACGCGACATTGTGCAGGGCAAACCGGGAGTCGCGCCGCGCAAGGAAGTCAAGAAAAATGACGATCCGCCGTTCGTCGATTTGGCCCTGGAAAAGGCTCGCGAGGCACTCCGCAAGGCGTTGCGCGAGATCGGCGCGGCAGCGCCGAAGTTCTGGGATCTGTCGGTGCCGGGAGCGGGAGCCTAACTCACCGCCGACGTCCGTCGACGATGGGTTGGAATCCCCCGACAACGGGGCGAAGAAACCCCCCGACGACTTGCGTCGTCGGCTCCTGGCGAGCCGGGAACGTCAGTGACCGGAGGTGTTGGAATCACCCGACGACTTGCGTTGTCGGCTCCTGACGTCCTGACTAGGCGAGCCATTGGAGGTTTGCTGGAGAGAGATCATCTCCCGCATCGAGCGTTGGCTACCCGTGGAGTAAATAGTAAATGGAGCGATTTCCGCATGCGTTTGTTCGACTTTTTCGCCGAGGCTTTGCCTTTATCAGAGTTTCTCAGCCAGTACGGCACGCCGGCTCATCGGGAACGCTGGCAGCGCACTCGCTCGTTGGTGACACTGACCGAGGCGCAAAAGCAATTGTTGACCAGCTTCCGCCGGGAGACGAACCTACTGATGCTTGCGGGAGCATGGTGCGGCGATTGTGCCGGCCAATGTCCCATCCTAGAATGCTTTGCTGAGGTCGCCCCGGTGTTGCGTATCCGCTATCTCGACCGAGATGCCTACCCACAAGTGCAGCAGGAACTCCAGATCAACGGCGGGAATCGGGTGCCGGTCTGTGTGTTTTTCAGCGAAGACGGCTACGAGGTGGCCCGCTATGGGGAACGGACGTTGTCGCGGTATCGGCAATTGGTCCGCGAACAGTTGGGCGAAGGATGCGCTACGGGGTTGGTGAAGCCTGGCGACGAAGTATTCGCGGCCGTGGTGCAAGATTGGCTCAACGAAGTCGAACGGGTGCAATGGATCTTACGGCTGTCGCCGCGGTTACGACAGAAGCACGGCGACTGAACCCTTCCAACGGCCGGCCCCCACACGATGGAGTCTCCCCAAGATCGAGTCACGGCCGGCAAGCACGCTCACGGTTGACGATGCACTCCGAGCGTCAAGTTCGGTGGGGCCAAGTGCGGATCTTCCTTGCTGGCAAAACCATGCACCAGATCATTCTTGCCGCTGCCCATCGTGTCACGCACGACGATGAGCGTGACGATTCCATTGGTGTCGGCATTGAGGAAATCGACCAACTCTTTTCCCTCGATGCTGCGCGTGCCTGAACGCAGCCCTTGCTTGATCTTGAAGTTGCCTAGCTTGCGTACTCGGGTAAGATCGACTCCCGCACCACCAGGAGCGTTGGCCGGTGCATTGTTCCAATCGATCGTCTGTTCGTCCCAATGATCGAGCGATTCGTCGATTAGCCCGTATACAGTGAAAGTGGCATCGGGCACTTCGGAGGCAAAGCCCATGTCTGTTGGTGCGAAGGTGAGGATCAATTGCGCATCGACGACGCGGCTTCCGCGGATGCTCGATAGATCGAAGCCGATGTAGGCTTTGCGGTAATAATTCTTGCTGACCGCGGTGGTATTCTTGACCAACAGCAGCACGTCCGAGCGATTGGTTTTGGGGATGATCGGTTGGATGTAGGCGTCCTTGCCTTGGCCGGTTGCCGTCGAAATGCGGACGAATTGGAGTCCGGGCGAGGGGACCGAGGGGGGCTGCGCTTTCGGCTGTTCCGCGAGGGGATCGAATTCACGGACGGCATCGAGACTGAAGCGGAGGTTGGCTCCCGTGGTCAGGCGTCGTTGTTCGCCACTGGAGCGATGCTGGGCTTCAATTTCCCCAGCGAATACCTGCACATCGGCACGGTCGGCTTCCACGTGAACGCCGAACTCGGTGCCCCAATCCACGATATGGGCCGTGGGCGTTTCGACGACGAAGCCAAGCGCTTGCGGCGGGACTTTGGCAATCAAGCGTCCTTGATGCAACACGCAGCGATCCCGGCGAACCGTTTCCAATTCCGCCGGCCCTTCCAAGGTGATCTCAGCTCCCGAATCGAAGACAATGCGTGCCACCCCCTCGGCCAAGCGGAGGCGGCCTGCTCCCAAGCGGGAACCGGGGAGCGTAGGCAAAGTCCCCGCTTCCCACTTACACGAGTGGCTATCGGTTAGGGTGGCCAAAGTGGTCGGTGCGAACACGTCCAACGCCCACAGTCCACCGACGACCAACGCGAGCGACGCAGTCAAGAGACCCACGTATCCCCCCCAGCGAAGCCACGACGCCACTGGGGGGGCTTCTGTCAGCATGGGCGTGGCTAAAGCCTTACTGGCCAACGAGAAACGCAGCGCGAGTGGATCAGTGGCCGACCAGACCAACCCAGCATGCACTTGCAGATAACGAACATAGCGTGCTTTCGCCTCGGCGGAACTGAGCACCAAGGCTTCAAGGCGATCGCGTTCGGCAGGCGTCAGCCGATCCTCGATCAGGGCTTCGCATAAGGCATCGAGTTCGGCCCAAGAATCGGAAGGAGTCCGCGTCATCGGGGAGCCTCTCGTTGCAGCGTTTGTTCCACGCATTGAAAGAGGGTATGGCGAATGCGACTGAGGGCACGATAGACCGCATCGACGGTTCGGCCGGCCAAACGTGCGACTTCTTCGATGGGGTGCGCTTCGCTATAGCGCCAACGCAACAAATCGCGGTGCGGGGCGGGCAATTTCTCGATGCATTGCGCCAACGCTTCGCAACGCTCGTGCAGGGTGTCGTTTTGCCGTTCTACCTCCTGGGCGACGGCTTCTAGGAACGTGTCGGAGAATTGCAAGCGATCGCGTTGCCGGCGTTTGCGCCAGGCGAGTACCTGGTGAAACGCCACCCGACACGACCATGCCGCGAAGTTGGTGCCGGGCTGAAACTGAGCAAATTCACGCCATAACACCAAGTGCGTCTCTTGCAAAATTTCCTCGGCATCGATCGGGTTGGGAACCAAACTCAAGATGTACAGATACAATCGGCGTTGGTTTTGCCCCAACAGCCGAATATATTCCTCCACGCGATCGGCAGCCGTGGTCATGGCCTGGTGTCTCCCTCTTTCTCTAGAGAGCATAACCGGCCGATTTTGGACAGCCTTGCCAGAAAAAATCGAGGAGGTATTGTGACTCAGAGCCTGTCCCAAAAGCAAGATTAACGTGTAAGGCGGCGGACCATCACATGGATCATCGAGACATACACGAACGCGGTGCTGCTCGCCGTCGTCCGCTCGTAGTCTTTCGCCAGCCGGCGGTAACGGTTGAGCCAGCCGAACGTCCGCTCCACGATCCACCGCTTTGGCTTCACCACGAACCCCTTCTGCCCAGGGTCCTTCCGGACTAGGAGCACGACCACTCGGGCGAACCACACCGCCCAGAACTCGATCGCCGCGTACGCCGCATCG
>CALEEC010000197.1 GCA_937949245.1 uncultured Gemmataceae bacterium
CGATTGCCGATACGCGGCCGAAGTCACCAGCAGTTTGAGCAGTTGCTTGACGTTCCATTGCGACTGCATGAACTCCACCGCGAGCCAATCGAGCAATTCCGGGTGCGTCGGCAATTCCCCTTGCGAGCCGAACTCTTCGCTGGTGCGGACCAAGCCGGTGCCGAAGATCTGTTCCCAGAAGCGGTTGACGGTCACGCGAGCAGTCAGCGGATTTTTTTCATCGACCAACCAACGGGCCAAGCCGAGGCGATTCTTCGGCGCGTCGCTGGGCAGCGGATGGAAGACGGCCGGCACCCCTTCGCTAACCGTTTCGCCCAGGTCGAGGAAATTCCCGCGAATCTGAATCCGCGTGGTCCGCCGTTGGTTGCTAGGCAATTCGCGGAAGATCGGCACCGTGACCGGCTTTTGGCTGTTGAGCAGTTGCTCCAAAGCGGCCAAGCGTTCGCGATCGGCGCGTGTCTCCGGGGCGAGGTGCCGCAGGTAGTAATCGCGAATTTGGGCTGACTCCGTGGCCGTGCGTTGAGCCGCCGGCTTGCGCAGGACCGCGAGAATATCGGCCGGTAAGCGTGCCGTTTCGCCGATGCGTGGTTCCGCAGTCGCCTGGAAGCGGAAGCGGCCCAACGTGTGGTTCGCGTGCGGGGATTTCTGCTCGATGGTCACGACCAATTTCGCGCCGGGGGGAAGATCGCCGGCCGAGTTGGTCAGCAAGGTCAGGACGTGCGGTTGCGTCGTGGCTCCTGCTACAGCCCAGCCGGTATTCGGCTTGCCGTCCAGCACGGCCGCGGCCGGGAATTGGTCTTGGGCATAATCAGCGAAGGCGGCCGTGAACACCACCGGCCGTGCCCCGTGCAGATCCAGATCGACCGACGGATTGGGAGGAGTAGCCAACGTCGTCTGCCAGACAGGTTGCCGTTGGTCGTCCAGCAGCAGCACTTTGGCTGCTTGCAGCCGAGTGCCGATGCCGCCGTCGGTACGATTCCAAATCACGATTCGATCAATCGGCCGCGGCGACTTCAGATCGACTTCCCACCAAGGATCTTTCTGCTGGGCCGTGTGCGTCACCGAATTCGAGCGGAAGTATTCGCCGTCGGTTTTGCCGTCGATCGCTAGGTGAGCTGGGCCGTTGTATGCCGTACTGCTTTGCTTGGCTTCGCCCTTCAGAGCGACGTTTTCGCTGCCGGAGAAGACCTGCACCTCGGCCAGCATCAGATGTTGGTTATCGCCGGGCAACTCAATGCGTACAAATCGGCCGACCGCAGGTTGCGTCATCGGAGGCACGATCTTGGCCGAGATACCGGTGAGGACGAAATTGCCTCCGCCGTGCCCGGCTCCCCCCGCGGGAAGTTTCGCATCTGGGAGCGTTTCCAGCCGCAGGGCCGTCAACTTGCGCAGATCGGTCAACGACAGTTCGACGGTGTACAGGTCGGTCTTGGCCGGCTTTTCCACGAAGATAGAAGCATCGTCGCGGATCACCCCGGCGAGGTTCGCTTGCGAAGCAAATCGACGGGGGGGCAACACCTTCCAGGTCGGCCGTAACGGCAAATCGGTCTCCCATTGGGCCAAGCTCGCGAGCATGGCCGGGGTGGGAGATTGCCATTTGGCTTCAATAGCGGTTCGTTCGGCGATCCAGGCGTCGCGTTGCCGTTGCTGGTCGGGGGTGTAGAAGCTCAGCAACGGGCTTTCATCTGTTCGGTCGGCATCTGCCGTCTGATTGAGGAAGGCGAAGAATTGGAAGTATTCCTTCTGCGAGATGGGGTCGTACTTGTGGCTGTGACATTGGGCACAAGCCATCGAGGTGCCCATCCAAACGGTCATGGTTGTGTTGACGCGATCGACCACCGCGACGTTGCGGAATTCTTCGTCGCTCGTGCCGCCTTCGTTGTTGGTCAGCGTATTGCGATGGAATGCTGTGGCGATCAACTGTTCGTTGGTAGGATTCGGCAACAGGTCGCCGGCCAATTGCTCGATGGTGAAGCGATCGAAAGGCTTGTTGGCATTGAACGACTGAATGACATAGTCGCGATAAGCCCAGATGGTTCGCGGAGGGTCATCGGCATAACCCGCGGAGTCGGCATAACGGGCCAGATCGAGCCAAAGCCGAGCCCAATGTTCGCCAAAGCTGGGCTTTTGCAATTGTCGCTCGACAAACTTTTCGTAAGCATCAGGAGCCGGATCAGCCACGAAGGCATCGACTTCCGCGACTGATGGAGGCAAACCAGTCAGGTCGAGAGCCACACGACGGGCCAAGGTGTAGCGGTCGGCTTCGGGTTGGAAACTCAGTCCTTCTTTCTGGAGCCGAGCCAGCAGGAATGCGTCGATGGGATTGCGGATCGGCGCGTTGGCATCGGGGAAGCGCGGCACCGCCGGACGAGTCGGGGGAACGTAAGCCCAATGGGGCGCGTACTTGCCCCCCTCAGCGATCCAGCGACGCAACAAGTCGATCTCGCGGGGCGACAGTTTTTTGCCGGTCCGCGGTGGGGGCATCACTTCGCTTTTGTCCGTGGCGGTGACCCGACGCAGCAATTCGCTGGCTTCGGGTTTGCCGGGCACCACGGCTGCGGCTTCGCCCCCAGCGGTAGCCCCCTCGAAGGTGTCGAGCCGTAACCCGGCTTTGCGTTCCTTCTCATCGGGGCCGTGACAATACAAGCAGTTATTGGATAAAATCGGCCGAATGTCACGATTGAAGTCGATGGTGCCGGCCCGAACCGATGTCGCGGCCCATCCCGCCGCAATCGCAGTCCCCAGCCACCAGATATACCATGTCCGCCAATTCATAGGAGGTTCCCTTACTACGGTAGGCTGCTGAAAGAATCGCTGACCCGTCGGCCAGGAAAAATTTGGGGAGCAACGGCTTGCTTGAATTCCATTGTAGCAGCCGATCGACCGAATCCATCCGGTTTTCTCGGTTTCTTGCCCAAAGACACGCCCCATTTGGTACAATATGCTTCGACGAAGGATTGCTCACAAGGACCATCTTGAGCATCTTCGTACCGTTTCGCGCACTATGTGTATCCTTTCCATGCTGATCGGATAAGCCCCTATGGCGAATCGGATGTTCAAAGTAGCGTTGGCTTTTCAGATCGCGTTACCGCATCACGAGCGGATCATTCGCGGCATCATGGACTATGCCCGCGATCATGGCCCGTGGGAGTTTGCCTTCGACCCCGAAGCGTCGCAGGTGACGTTGGCCAGTCTGTCCGATTGGGTTGGCGACGGGGCATTGACGATGATCGTCGATCCCGAGGAAGCCGAATTCGCCCGGCGATTGCCTTATCCGGTGGTCAATTTGTCGGCCACCCTGCAAAAGCCGGGACTCCCCACGGTAACCAACGACGACTACCGCATCGGCGAATTGGCCGCTCAACACTTCTTGGCCCGCGGCTTTCGCCGCTTCGGTTTTTATGGGCTGCACGATGTCTGGTACTCGATACAACGGCAACGTGGCTTCGTCGAGCGGATAGAACAAGCGGGCTTTTCGTGTGACATCCTTAACAGCGTCGGCAGTGCCCATGTCGCCCGCCCCTGGACGTGGAATCGGCCCGAGTTAGAACAGTGGATTGCTAGCCTGAAACCGCCGGTGGGCATCTTAGCGGTCCACGATTATCGCGCCCGCATGGTCAAAGAGGTCGCCTTGGCTATGGGCAAGCGGGTTCCGGAAGATGTCGCCGTCATGGGGGTCAACGATGATCCAGTCGCGTGCGAAACCTGTCGCCCCACCTTGACCAGCATTCCCCACGACGGCTATAACGTCGGCTACCGCGCCGCGGAATTGCTCAACCGTTTGATGACCGGGCAGCCCGTCGGCGACGAACCAATCTTAATACCGCCCAATCCCATCTCGGAACGCCAGAGTACCAATGCGCTGGGGGTGGACGATCCCCACCTGCGGGCCGCGATCGATTGGTTGCAGCAACGCATGAGCGATCCGGTCAGTGTCGATGATGTCGCCGACGCTGTCGGCATCTCCCGGCGTTGGTTGGAACAATTGTTCCGCAGCCAATTAGGCGTCTCGCCCCACGATTTCCTTACCAGTATTCGCGTCGATATGGCCAAAGCTCTGCTGCGTGCCGATTCGCCGTTGAAACTGCGGGAAGTGGCGCGCCGCTGCGGTTTTCACGACGCCCGACGTTTGACCATCGTCTTCCGCCAACGGGTCGGCATGTCGCCCAAGCAGTACCGCATTGCTTCAGTCCATCGCAAACTTCCTCGCCGTTGAGATCCGCTATGACTGCCGATTTCTCTTCCTCGCCTACTGCCTCCTCGCCGTTGAAAGCCCCAGCCGCTACCAATGCCGAGGCTCCGCTATGCCTTAGTCGTGCCGAGGTCCGCGAGTTCGACCGTTTGGCTATCGAAGAGTTCGGCATCCCCGGCCCGATCCTGATGGAGAACGCCGGCAAAGCCGTCGCTCAATGGCTGTATCAACTGAACCCCCACAAACGCCCCGTGCTGTTGGCCTGCGGGAAAGGAAACAATGCCGGGGATGGCTTTGTCATGGCTCGGCATTTGACCTTGTCGGGCATTGATGCCGTGGTGCTGCTGTTCGTGCGTCCCGAAGAATTATCCGGCGATGCCGCGTTTCATTTCCAACGGTTGGCTCCTTGTCGCGTGCCGGTGCGGATTTTGACTGGTCCTGCTCTCGAGGCGGAACTGCAGCGGCCGGAATTTCTCTTCGGAGCGGGAAACTTTTTGGTCGATTGTCTGTTTGGAACCGGCCTCATTGGTCCGCCCCGTCCGCCGTTTGATCGGATCATTGAAGCGATCAACGCGGCCGATGCCACGGTCTTGGCCGTCGATATCCCCTCGGGGCTAGACTGCGACACCGGCCAACCTCTGGGACCTACCGTGCGTGCCAACTACACCGCGACCTTCGTGGCCCTGAAACCCGGTTTCCTCCAGCCGAGCGCTCAAGAATACCTCGGCCAGGTGGCCGTCTTCGACATCGGCACGCCGCGGCAGTTGCTCGAACGCTTCGAGAAACTCCACCGTCCGCACTAAGGGGCCTGCTTATGGATGCCTTGGCCTACCTGCACAAAGCGACCCCCTCGAAGGTGCATCCGGTGTATCTGCTGACCGGAGATGAAAATTTCCTCAAAAGGTTGATCCTCGAGCGGTTACGACCGTTGGTCATCGCCGAAGCCGATCCCGCGTTCGCTTTGTCGGCCTACCCCGGAGAGTCCGTCGAGTGGAGTGCCGTTCGCACCGAATTGGAAACGATGCCGTTCGTCGGCCCCCGACGCTTGGTGGTCATCGATCAAGCCGATGGCTTTGTCACCAAGTATCGCAGCCAATTGGAGAAGTACACGCAAAAACCCTCGCCGGTGGGCGTCTTGGTGTTGGACGTCAAATCGGAGAAGTCGAACACCAAGCTAGCCAAATTGCTGGCCGACGATGCCTTCTTGGTCTGTGCCACACCGGCCAGCCACAAACTCCCCGAATGGGCCATCGGTTGGGCCAAGACCCGCTACGGCAAGATTCTCACCAAACCGGCGGCCCAACTGCTGTGCGAATTGGTCGAACCGCAATTAGGGCTGCTAGACAAAGAGTTGGACAAACTTAGTACCTTCGTCGGCGAACAGAACACCATCGACGCCAAACAGGTGGATCAGCTCGTTGGTCGCAGTCGCACGGCGCAGGTGTTCAGCATTTTGGACCGTATCGGCCAAGGGAAAGCCGACGAAGCTTTGGGACTGCTACGCGATCTGCTTGAGGAAGGAGAAGAACCCATCGGCATTCTGGCGGCCTTAGGAGCGCAGTTACGCAAACTGGGGAAAGCGGCTCGGCTCGTCAGTCAAGGCTTGCCATTGGATGCCGCTTTGGATCGTGCCGGCGTCCCCAGTTGGCCGCAAGCCCGCGACAGTGCCCGCAAACAGTTGCACTACCTGGGCTGGCGTCGGCTGGACAAACTGTTCGACTGGATGCTCGAACTCGATGCCGGTCTGAAGGGGCACAATCCGCTTCCTGCTGCTCTGCAATTGGAACGCTTCCTCGTGCGTCTGGCCAAACCCCGCGAAAACTGAATGGCGCAAAACATCTTCCGGGGCACGTTCTTCCCGAGCGGCGGGCGTAAGCCCACCATAGTGGCAAATCCCGCGCGGAAATCCACTGGCTATTTGCAGACGATCGGCTACAAAGACACTTGATTCGATCGGGGACGCTGAGCCGCACGGATCGCGAATACCGTTGCGCCCCCCGATCGCCCGGCTCTCCGTGCAAAGGAAATGAGGGAATGACGACTACCGCGATTGCCGCCCGTTCCGACATCAAAGACGCTCAACTGGCCGCCAAGGGCAAAAAACGCATCTTGTGGGCCGATCAAGATATGCCTGTCTTGGCACGCATCCGCGAACGCTTTAGCAAAGAAAAACCCTTGGCCGGCCTGCGAATGGCGGCGTGCTTGCACGTCACTGCGGAAACCGCTAACCTCGCCCGGACTTTGCAAGCCGGCGGAGCCGACCTGGTGTTGATCGCTTCCAATCCGCTGTCGACCCAAGATGATGTCGCGG
>CALEEC010000198.1 GCA_937949245.1 uncultured Gemmataceae bacterium
GGGGCGTGATCAACAGTGCCGCAGTGCCCAGCAACAACGAAAAGATGATCAGGATGATCGACAATTGCGATTCGAGGAAGATCCGCACAATCCCCGTGAGCCAGTCGTGATGCCCGGGGGAGGGGGGAGTCGCGGTGGTCGAAGTGTTGCTCATCGGCTTGCATCCTTTCCGCCTGGGTAAAGCACCACCTTTTCCCCAGCCTTCAAGCCGGAGAGCACCTCGTAATCTTGATCGAAGCGACGCCCCAACCGAACACTGCGCCGACGCAGCTTGCCATCGACGACGACATCTACCAAGTCGAGTTGCCCCGCTTTGACAACGGACTGTCTGGGAACGACAATCACTTCTTCGTCATCCAAAGGAATAAAGATACGACCAAACATACCGCTGTAAGTCCCCGGCGGACATGGCCCAGTGACTTTTACGGTGAACGATCGACTGGCCGTTTGCGCTTCCGGTACGATTTCGCTGATGGTAGCTTCGCACTCGTGCCGCAGCGATTCTAGTCGGCCCAAGACTTTCTGATCGACCTTCAATCGCTCGGCGAGCGACTCGCGGACGGTGACGACCATCTGCATGCGGGTGGGGTCGTAAATCGTCAGCAGAACCTGCCCCGGAGCCACGGTATCGCCGACTTCCACGCGTTTATCAATGACGATGCCGGTCATCGGTGCTCGGATGGTCGCGTAATCGAGAAGCACCTTAGCTTCCCGAACCGCTTCTTGAGCACGTTCGATTTCAGCCGCGGTAGTCCGTACGGCGGTTTCCAAACGGTCGTACTCAGCCTGAGAAATCGCTTTGTTAGCCAGCAATTGCTGCGCCCGTTTGTAGTCGGTGAGGGCTTGATTATGGCTCGACTTTGCCGCGGCAAAGGCCGCCTCGGTCTGCTTGTAGCGAGCGGCCAAGTCGGCATCATCCAAACGAATCAAGACTTCGTCCTTGGTGACCGTCTGCCCTGCTTTGACCTTCACCTCGACGACCTTGGCCAACAATTTCGACGCCACGGCGGTTTCATGCACAGGACGCACCGTGCCAACGGCCTTCTCGTAGCGGGGGCGACGAATCACCTTGACCTCGGCCACGGGAAGATCGCCGACGACACGCGTAGCTGGCTCCACTGTTTCCATCGGCACCTTGGTGCGAAACACCCCCGCCAGGGCCAACAGTAGAACCCCAAGACCACCAATCATCAGCACCGTCAGGATCAACCGCCCGAGCAACTGGCTGAAGCGCGTTTTAGCTTCCGCTGTCGGGGGTTGGGTTGGAGGAGCAGTTGCCATGGGATTCCCTGAGCGTGAAACAGCAAAGGTGGGAAACACAGCCCCAAGCTGTGCAGCACCAAACCTGCCAAGCACAATTCTTTTGTAACGATGGACTAGCGCAGGACAATTTACAAAGTCGGTGGCAATGCCATCAATATCGCTGTTTTTGTCGCATTTTTTGGGGGGCGTCCCATTCTGAGAACCTCGACGGGGCACGCCTCACCGCGGCCGCGACCACAGCCAGCGCAGGATCGTCCCCAAACGCCAGCCGATGCCCAAAAGCGAAATGCCGAGCAAACCTCCCCCTTCGGCCAAGCCGAAGATGAAGGCTCCCAATACGCCCAAGGTCAACAACACCTCCGGGCGAAACACTGAGCCGGCCCACAAGAAGATCGCCAAGCCGAAGACGCCCAAAGCCCACAGACTGCCCCGGGTCCAACGTAACAGCGATGCCATCGCGACATCGACGGCCGTCGCGTGAAGCGTCGGCGGAGGGGCGTTGAGGTTCGTCAGCCAACGCACCGGGACACCTTCGCGGAAGGCCTCGGCATGGGGAAAATGCTGCCAAAGGCTTGGCCAAGTGGCCGACCGTGGAGCATCGGCTCCCCACAGCGTCTTTTGCTCGGCACGCAAGCGGGCCAACCAGTCGGCGAGGGGTTGACCATCGGGGCTAGTATCCGCTGTAGGCCAACCACTGAGCCGAGCTTCGGTCCATCGCAGTTCGCCCAGACGCAACCAATCTTCCGTCCCGTGACTAGCCGTAGGATCGTTCCCCGTTGGCTCCGAAGCCAAGGTTCGGCTCCAACGCGCTAGACGTAACTCCGCTTCGGCACGACGAAACAGCCGCATCGACGAACTCAAGGCGGGCGTCGGCACGGGTTCTAGTCGCTCGCCGGGGGGCTGATACACGGTCCAGATCGCGGGGACATCCAGCGGCTTTTCCGAGGGCGTTTCCAGCAATAGCGGTTCGAGGTTTGGACGATGTTCGTTCTCCGCCGACGCAGGGAAGCTCCACTGCACTTGAAGGGTGTGGATTCCGGCAGCCACATTGGCCGGCGTCCAACGATTGCCTTCGGACGCTTGCATTTCGCCATCCCAGGCTAAGGATTCCCATTCCGCACCGATAGGGAGTTGCACTGCGAAACTGGCACGTTCATCGCAGTACAAGCGGAGCAAACCACGGTGCATCCAACGTTGCCCAGGAACCTTGGCCGACTCAAACTCGGCCCATGCAATTCGCACGGTCGCCCGCGGTTCCGAGCGAGTCGCGTTCGGCTGCACCCGCATGCGCCAATTCTCACTGCGGACCTGCCACCAGCCGATTGGCGTTGGCGCGGTGCCCCACGGGAACCGTTTTTCGCTCCCCCCTTGCCCTATCCCCGCAGGCAACGCCGTTACCGAACGCACCCCCACGGCTTCGACCAGTTCGCCTTCCCCAAGCCCCAGCCAATGCTCGATGCGCCCTACCGACTGGGTGCCATGCCAGATTTGCAACTCCGGCACCTGCACTTGTTTCGCCGTCGCTGCGGAAGTCGGTTGCACCACTTGAAGCGTCAAGTGCAACGGTCCCGCAGGTCGGCTGGGAATACGGATCGTCCACCGTTTGCGTCCCTGGAGTTCCGCTTCGGCCTCCGCAGAGCAATCGGCCGGAAGTTCCCAACGCCATTCCGCCTGAGGCAACGCGGGAACCGTGATCTGAAAGCGGTGCGGCTTTCTGCAATCGGCTAATACCTCGATCTGCGTTTGCATGCGGAAGCGTTGCTCATCGATCTGAATGGCACTGAGCAGACGATAAACCGCTTCCGGTTGCGGCCCCAGTAGCACGGCACGCAGTTGCCAAGTCGATTGATCGGTTTTGCCATGCCAATCACAGCCGACCGGAGCTGCCAAAGGTTGGATCTGCTGCACGTCTTCGGTGCGTAACTGCCAGCCGAGGGAAGCTGACAAGCGGAGGATGGTTTCTTGACTGGCCACCCCCCACATACGAATCGCCGAAAGGTCGAAGAAGGTTCCCTCGACTGGACCACCGCTGCGTGGCAAAGTGCCGGTCCAGAACAGCGCTACTTCCGACAGGGGCCGTTGCAACCATGCCTGCACGCGATTGCCGGCCCGTGACCAGGTTCGCAACTCGGCTCCGCGGACTTCGACGATTTTCAAGGCACTGGGCACTTCCCATTCGACCAAAGTCAAGCCGGCCGATGCCCCGCTCCATTGCGCTTTGGCCTGCACTAAGCCAATGCGCGGGTCCAACTGCCAATTCAATTCCTGCTTGCCCTGGGTGGGGGGGCTGACCGGTTGGAGCTGCAAACGAATTTGCATCGGCTCGACCGTCGAGGTACGTTGAAATGCCCGGGTCGGAGGACCGGCGGCACGACCGAAGTTGGCCGGCAACCAATGATCGCGGTGGAATGCTTCGGTGGGAAAATCGCTGGCCGATCGACGCTCTAGCTCGGGGCCAAGTTCCAACCCAGGCGCTAAGCGGAATGCGGCGAAGCTCTCGGCCTCGGCTGCCCCCAAAGCCGAGGCAAAGTTCAGAGTCGGCGTCGCGGTCAACGGCTGGGTCGGTGTCAATTCCAACGTCAGTTTGATGCGGCCGGTCAGCGGCGTTTGTAAGTCGATGCGGAGATTGCGATCCGCCGCGAGACGCCAATTGCGTATCCAGGCTGCCGGGATGCCCAAAGGGGGGTCCAAGGGCGTCACCGCGATCCGCGCCACTTCCAACCCGGAGGGAATTTTAGCCTCCAACCGGGATACGCTCCCCTGACTGACGCGATAGTTGAACACGGTCAGCAAGCTCGCCGACGATTCGTCGATCTCCCACAAACCCACTTCTTGCACCCGCACCAGGGGAGGAGTCGGATTCGAGCCATCATCACGCCACCGGATTTGCACTAATTTCGATCGGCCCAGGTCGGCTTCGAGTTGAAAGCGATTGGGCTGCTCCACCAGGCGTTGGGCACCCCGCCAATTATTCAGCGACAATTGCCGAGCCGTCCGCGGAGCGTCGAAACTCAGCCGACTACGGATCACCTCGGGTAAGCCGAAACGCACTTCGCGATCGCCCCCGCTGCCGATGACATTCACTGCGAACTTCACGATCAGTTCATGGATGCCCTCGCCGAAAAAGGAGAAAGTCAGGTCATTGCCCTGGGGAAA
>CALEEC010000199.1 GCA_937949245.1 uncultured Gemmataceae bacterium
CTAAACCGCTGCACCGATCGATTCTAGCCCTTCCCCGCCAGCGGAAGCAGATGAGCGGGGCAGCGCGAGGCGAACGGCAGCGTGGTTCGATAACATCAATGCATCGCAGGCATGGGCTCGCCCAAACGTCTGCGATGGTGACCTTACTTGCCGACACCGAGGGGCGCAACCATGTTTTCCTCACCGATGTTTCCCCAACTTCCCCTATCGCGACGCGAAATGCTGGCTCGTTGTGGCACCGGCTTTGGCCTGATCGGCTTAGCCGGTCTGCTGGCCGACACCTCGACCACGACTGCCCAAGAGTCGCTCTCTCTGCCGTTGGCTCCGAAGCGGCCGCATTTTCCCGCCAAAGCCAAGCGTGTGGTGCATCTGTTCATGAACGGTGGACCCTCGCAGGTGGATACCTTTGATCCGAAACCGGCGTTGGACCGCTGGCACGGCAAACCGTTGCCGCAAATCAACCTCCGCACTGAACGCAAGACCGGAGCAGCGTTCCGCTCGCCCTTTGTATTCCATCGTTATGGCCAATCCGGCATCGAAGTCAGCGAACTATTCGCCCAGACGGCAGCGGCGCATATCGACGACATGTGTATCATCCGTTCGATGTTCGCCGAGGTGCCCAATCATGAGCCGTCGTTGATGCTGATGAATTGCGGAGACGGCCGAC
The DNA here is from genome assembly GCA_937949245.1 of uncultured Gemmataceae bacterium. GTDB lineage: Bacteria > Planctomycetota > Planctomycetia > Gemmatales > Gemmataceae > CALEEC01. Next base: position 668 of record CALEEC010000199.1, read on the forward strand.
TACCGCGCCCCAGCATGGGGGCTTGGCTGACCTACGGCCTGGGGACCGAAAATCAGAATCTGCCGGGATTTATCGCCATGTGCCCGGGGGGATACCCCATCGTCGGCGTGCAAAATTGGCGTGCCGCCTTTCTTCCGGGAGCCTACCAGGGCACCTACGTCAACACCCAGCACACCGACGTTCGGCAGTTGATCGAAAACATCCGCAATGATCGACTGCCGGCCGATCGGCAACGTCAGCAACTCGACTTGGTTCGGCAACTGAATCGCCTGCATCGCGAACAAGCCGACGACGACCCGCAACTGGAAGCCCGGTTGCAGACGTTTGAGTTGGCCTTCCGCATGCAGACGGAGGCTTCGGAAGCCTTCGACCTGAGCCGAGAACCGCTGCGGTTGCGTAAACGCTACGGCAACAATGTCATTGGTCGGCAACTGCTGCTGACGCGACGGCTCCTCGAACGCGGGGTGCGTTGCGTTCAAGTCTGGAGTGGTGCCGGTCAACCGTGGGACAATCACGACAACATCAAAGACCAGCACCGCAAGTTGGCCAATGACTGGGACGCCGCGATCGCGACGTTCCTCAGCGACTTGAAGGTACGCGGCTTGTTCGACAGCACCTTGGTCCTTTGGGGAGGCGAATTCGGCCGAACGCCGGTCGCAGAACTTCCCGCCTCCAGCGGACGCGATCACAATCATTACGGCTTCTCGGTTTGGTTAGCCGGGGGCGGCGTGAAAGGGGGATACGTCCACGGTGCGACCGATGAATTCGGCTTTGCCGCGGTCGAGAATCGCGTTCATGTGCACGACCTGCACGCGACCATCTTGCACCTGATGGGACTGGATCACGAGAAGTTGACCTACCGCTACGCCGGCCGCGATTTCCGCTTGACCGACGTTCACGGCCAAGTCATCCGCGAATTGATCGGCTAAGGCCGAACGCAGGGGGAAGCACGAGAGGCGAGTACGCGGGGGAGCGACACGAAGCGCCCCCGCCTCTGACTGAGCGGGGGGCGTCCGCCCTCGTGGCGCGTGGCGTAGTAGCCCCCGTGCCAGAGCCGCTGAAATCGCAGGACAAAATACTTGCGCGCGTATCCTGGCACCAGCGGTCCAATCCACGAGGAAGCGGCTCAGACCTGGTACAGGCCATCCGTTGCCGGATCGTAAGGTCGCTTCCATTGCAGAATTTCAATTCGATTGCCGTCAGGATCGTGAATGAAAAAGCGATCCGCCCCGGGAATTTCGACTGTCTCTTCAATGTCCACCCCGTGCTGCCGAAGATATTCCCGAGCAGCCGAAACATCGGCAACGTGCAGACAGAAGTGCCGCGGACTGATAGTGTCTGGTTGCGGTTTGAGCAATAGATGCAAATACATTCCGCCCAAATCGTACCAGGCGACAATAAACGTGAACGTCCGCGGCGGCGCGATTTCGCGTAAGCCCAGCAGTTCGCCGTAAAACCGCCGACTCCGCGGTACATCGGTGATCAACACCGACACATGATCCAAATGAGTCACTCCGATTCCGCCCATGTGCCGATCTCCGCAAATTTTGCAATTTCCTGATGCCTCTGACGAATGATGATGATATAGTGGACCTAGCGTTGCAGGGAATCGGCGGTACAGCGGAGTCGGCCTTCATGGGGTTTCTCACAGGACTGAAAACGGAACAACGACGTATCGGCGTCGTCGGACTGTACAACTCCGGCAAGACCGTCTTGCTGACTTCGCTGATCAATCATTTGCAGCATCACGATCCGACCCGCTTCGCTCTGGGGCACGACCGCGTGATCGTCCGCCGTTTCCGCATCGAGCCGACCGACAAAGAATGGGACAAATTCAACTACGAAGGCCATCGCGATGCCCTGGTACACGGCGGTCATTGGCCCGCGAAAACCCGCGATCGTTCGCAATTCGTCTGCCGGTTCGAGCGCTCCGATTGGACCGTCCACGATGTCTTGTTGAAACTCTACGACCTCCCCGGCGAACGCATCGCCGACGCCGCGATGATGGGCCGATCGTTCGCGGAATGGTCCGATCACATTCTGTCCGTCCTAGGCAACGATTCGACCTACCGCGTCCATTGCCTCCCTTTCTTGGAAGTGCTGGCCGACACAGACGTGCAAGAAGCACGCCTGCTACGCACCTACAAGGAATCGTTGGCCCGGTTGATCCTCCACTACAAACCACTGATCACCCCTTCGACCTTTCTGTTGGATGCTACCGGATCGTTGGCCGAGCCGGATACGCCGGAAAATTTGGCCGAGAAACGCTGCTGCGGTCTGGATGCAACACGTTCGTTCGTCCCGTTGTCGGCCGACTGCCGCGAGCGGTGCCCCGTTTTGGTCGAAAAATACGATGCGTTCTTCCGACAGTATCGCGACGAATTGGTGGCCCCGTTGCTGTTCGCGTTGAAATCGTGCCATGCTCTGCTGGTGCTGATCGATGTCACCATGTTATTGGCCGGCGGAGTCGGCATGTATGACGATAATCGGCAGATGTTGCAGGATCTGATAGAGGTACTCGATCCGGGCAAAAATCCCTGGGAGAAACTGTTCGATCCGGTGTCGCGTTGGTTGCTCCCTCATACGCTGCGGCCGGGGGGGATCGATCGCATTGCTTTCGTTGCCCCGAAATTGGATTTGGTGCATCCGCTGGATCGCGATCGTATGGTGCATCTGATTCGGCGGATGGTCCAACGCTACGTCCAGAACTACGACGGTTTGCGAGCAGAATACCTCAACTGCTCTGCCGTCGTCTCCACCAAGGTGCTGCCGGACAAAGCGGGCGAACGTTATCTGATCGGCGTGCCGATGCGCTCTGCCGACGGACGCAAAATTCCTCGCGGAGAAGAACAATGCTTCGCCGTCTCGGAACTCCCCGACGATTGGCCGATCGAATGGTCGCCGGGCACCTATCAGTTCCCCGAAGTCTATCCGCGGATGCCGGTACGCAAGGACTATCCGCCGGACCAAATCAATCTCGACCGAATTCTGACCTTTTTGCTAGGATGACCCCCCCCCTATGCCGACGACCGAACCCGACTACCTCGACGACGAACCGCGTTTAGGCGTCCCCATCCCCGGACGCAAGCCCCCTGTGCCGACGCCGACTGAGCCAACACCGGTCGTGCCGTCTGCATCGACCGCGGTCGCTGAAGCAGTACCCGCGGCCGCAACTATGACTACGACCGCGGCTACCAACGCGACTGCGCCTGCGACCTCGGCCGTAACAGCTCATTCGGCCACGGCATCGGCAATGGCATCCGCCCCCGCAACGGCCTCGACCACGGCGTCCGCAGCGACTGGGGGAACCACCACGTTCCCCGCAACAACCTCCGTCTCGGAAGCGACCTCGGGGTCGGGGACAACGGCAGTGACCGAAACGGCGTCGACCGCGGCCCATGCGGCCGCAGCAGCCCCGACCGTTACCCCCGGTTCGCCCCACGAAATCGAGCTACGGCCCGGTGAAACCGATCTGGGCCGACCGATCCAAAAGCCGATGCAGATGCGGCCATTGACCGATGCCGACCGGGAGGCTATCCATCGGGCCGAAGTGGAAGAAGCGGCCAAAGAATTGGCGCGGATCGAAGAGGCTCTGACTCCCGACGATGGCTTTTTCAATCTGCCGCGGCTGTTGAGTGGTCCGCTGCTCGGTTCGCTGTTGTTGGGCAGCATCGCATTGTTGGCGTTGTTTGGCCTGTCGCAGACTTTAAGCATGCTGGATCATCTGGCCCAGCAGCCGGAATGGGTGCGTTATGCCGGCTACACGGCGTTGGGAATTTTCGCGGCAGCGGCCGTGATCGCGGCGGGACGTTTGTTGTTGCTGTATTTGCGGTTGCGGCGCAATCAGCAAGTACGCCTCGACGCCTTGCGGGAACTGTCGCGGCGAACGCAACTCCGCTGGCTGGCCCAGGCCAAACGCGACGAGGCTAAGACACGCTTGGAAGCCTACCTGCGGGAGTTTCCGCTCGATCAGCCGCACGATCGTCAAACCCTGCGGAAACTGGGCTTCAGTGAACAGAAACTGCTCGAACTAAACCAAGTGCGTACCGAGCTGTTGGACCCCAACCGACTAGCCACGACCGAACAATGGTTCGAGCGTTTTCGCGATGGCTTCCAAAGTCGGTTGGACGAAGTGGCCGTCCAGCGCGTCAGCTACTGGGCTAAACGTACCGGCGTGATGACCGCGATTTCGCCCAATAGCTTGGTCGATTCGTTGGGCACGCTCTACATCGGTTTCTCGATGGTCGCCGACTTATGCACCATCTACCACCTGCGGGCTGGCGGAACGGGGACGGCCATGCTGTTGACGCAGGTGTTTTTCAACGCCTACCTCGCAGGACAGTTCGCAGGACAGTTCAACGAGATGGAGCATCTGGCCGAACAGCAGATCGACCATCTGTTAACCTCAGAAGGTCTGATCAGTGAAGCGCTGACGGCTCGCGTGGTCGCGAAATTGGGGAGCAAGGTGGCCTCGGGGACGCTCAACTATTTCCTGCTGACGCGATTGGGGCGTTACACCCGGCGACTGCTCCAGCCGGTCCACCGAGATTGACTCTCCTCCAGCCAGTCCCAGTCCGCAGAGCGTGAACGTGAGTGGGACCGCGGCGGAACTCCCCCAGCCAGTCCATCGAGCGAGAGCCGTTCGTCTTCGCGAAGTTCGGGGCAGGTTTGAGCGAGGCGAACGCCATAGCCGGTTATTCGACGACGACCAAATAGGTCGGCGGGCCGAACGACTCGACGGCGACCGCAGCGCGAAAACCGGGGGCCGGTTCCCAACAGCCCAACGCCCAACGTTGGGCAACCTGCCGATCGCCATCGAAATTCAACACACACGGGGGTTCGCTCGGGTGCATGGTCACAGCGCAGCGCTCGAACGATTGCACTCCTTCTCCCAGAGCTTTGAGGAAGGCCTCCTTACGAGTCCAGGCACAGAAGAAAGCCTGCAGCCGCAGGGCGTCGGGGAGTGCCCGGAACGTCTCGCGCTCCTCGCTGGCGAAAAAGCGTTCGACCAAGCCGACCGCATTGGCCATCGGCCGTACCCGTTCGACATCGACCCCGACCCGGGCTCGCCGAGCCAAGGCGAAGACGGCCAAGCCATCGGTATGCGAGACGTTGAAGTGCCAACCTTCGCGGTTGACGCTGCGGCACAAAATCGGCTTGCCCCCCGGTTCGTAGACAATCGGAACCTGGTGGGGGGAAATATCGACACAACGGGACAACAACAAGCGCAGCCAACCGCGGGTCATGACAAATTGCGCTCGCACCCGCGGTATACGCAAACGGGTGGCCCGATCGGCCTCGTCACGCGTCAGTAGGTTTGCCAACGTATCGAGGACCGGTTGCAAACAGTCGAGTTGGGCCACCCACAATTGCACCCCTTCGGAGGGCGTCGGTGGGGTTTGCAGCGAACGTTCGCATAGGCGACGCAAGGGGATACGCATAGCCGTTCGGGGGACTTCGTGAATGACAGAACTTCCACCGTTAAACATATCAAGCCCCTGGTCGAACGTCCCATCTCAGACGCGCGTTGCTTTCCATTTTCCGCGGGCGAATCGAGCGATGAACAGCCCCCCGCGGAGCATCAGGTCGGCGAACATGGCCATCCACGCGCCGAGCAGTCCGAAGTTCCAACCGGGGAGCGTGCCTAGCGGTCCCAGATCGACGGCATCGGCGGTTAGCAGATACGCCAACGGAATCCGCACCAGCAGAAAGCCCGTCCAAGTGAATAGGACAGGGACGCGGGTATCTCCCGCTCCGCGGAGTGCCCCGGTCAGCACAATCGTGGCGGCCAATGCCGGCATGGCAAAAGCCACTAGTCGCAGCGCCGGTACCCCGGCGTCGATCACCGGTTGCTGATTCGGATACGGACAAAATAGGCGAAACATTGCCGGTGCCAACGCGAAAAAGATCGCCCCCATCAGGACCATGACCGTTCCGCCCATTCCCAACGCGATCCAGCCGCTGTGTGCCGCCTCGGCGGGGCGTTTGGCTCCCAGATGCTGGCCCACTAACGCTGCCGCTGCCGTCGCAAACGCATGGCCACTCATGTAGCCCAACGATTCCCAGCGAATAGCGATGCCGTGCGCCGTGGCCGCGACGTTCCCCAGTTGATTGACCAAGCTCAAAAACCACAACTGACACAACGCCACCGACAACGTGTCGATGCTTGCCGGAACGCTGATGCGCAACAAACGCCGGATCAAGGCGAAGTCCGGCTTCAGTTGCCACAGATGCAACTTCAGCCCTGCTTGTCCCCGACCCAAGACCCAGCAGACCGCGATTCCCCCCGCGACATGGCTCAACGCCGTCCCTGTAGCGATACCGACGAATCCCAACCCCGGGATTGGCCCCAGGCCATGGAAACAAATCCATGCTAACGGCAGATTCAACACCGCGACTCCGCCGACGATCCACAGGCCGGTCTTGGTATCTCCGGCACCGACCAGGCAAGCGATTCCGGCAGACTCCAACACCTGGAAGGTCAACAGCAGCAGAATCGGCGTCAGAAAGTCGGCCGCGATCCGTGCCGCTTGCGGTTCCAGCCGCAATAATCGAACCGCGTCGTGGATGGTCAGCAGCCCCACCAGCGTGCCCCCCAGACCGACCACGACCGCTAACCCGATCGACTGATGCATCACGCGGTTGGCCCACAGCAGATCGCGCGCTCCGACAAAGCGAGCGACCATCGCGGTGCTGCCCACCGATACCAACACGGTAAGCACCGAGATATTCCACGCAATGTAGTTGGCTGTCGTCTGGGCCGATTGATAGGTGACGTGTTGCGATGGGTCAGCGGGGGGATTGTTTCCCGCGAGGTACTGGTCCCATAAGCCAACGGCCATCAGCAAGAGTTGTTGCGTCCAGACGGGCCAAGCCAGATCAAGCACCCGTCGCCAAGTGGGACAACGCAGATCGAGCGATTCCGGTAGATACGACGGATGCAAGCTCATCGGTCTGTGGGTCCCCAGCGACCGCGACAGGGTGCAGACAATTTTCCAGCGCCGCTAGCCGGCAAGTTGGACCTCGCAAGGTCGATTCAACCGTTGTGCCAGGGCCGCCGTCACGAAGTCGCGGAACAACGGATGCGGTTGCGTCGGTTTCGACTTGAACTCCGGGTGGGACTGCACCGCGACGAACCACGGATGATCGACCAATTCAATCACCTCGACCAACCCACCATCGGGGGTCGTGCCGGAAATTCTTAGGCCATGTTGTTCCAGCAACGGCCGATACGCGTTGTTCACCTCGTAGCGATGGCGATGCCGTTCTTCGATGACCAATCGGCCGTAGGCTTGAGCGGCTTTGCTTCCCGCGACCAGATGACAGACGTATTTGCCTAAGCGCATGGTGCCGCCCAACTGCGTCACCTGCCGCTGTTCGTCGAGCAAGCAGACCACCGGATCGGGAGTATGACGGTTGAACTCGGTCGAATTGGCTTCGGGAAGATGCAACACATTGCGGGCAAACTCGATGACGGCACATTGAAGCCCCAGACAGATGCCGAAAAACGGCAAGCGCTTCTCGCGGGCAAAACGGATGGCGGCCAGTTTGCCGTTGATGCCGCGTTTGTCGAACCCGCCGGGCACCAGCAAGCCATTGACGCCTTCCAGGAATCGCTCGGGGCCTTGAACTTCGACCAATTCCGACTCGATGCGCCGAATCTGCACTTTGGCATGGTTGAAGATTCCCGCATGCGTCAGCGATTCGTAGACCGACTTGTAGGCATCGTGATGCCGAACATACTTCCCCACGACCGCGATGGTCACTTCGTGCTTCGGTTCGCGGACGCGTTGAAGCATTTCTTTCCAGTCGTCAATCTGCAGCGGTCGAGCCGGCAGATGGAGTTTTTCGACGATCAGTTCATCGAGTTTATTTTCGACCAAACTCAACGGCACCTCGTAGATACTGAGTTCCTTATCGCGTTCTTCGATGACCGCTCGCGGTTCGACGTTGCAGAACAACGCGATTTTCTCGGCTTCCTCGCGGGGTAACTCGCGGTCGGTACGACAGATCAACACATCGGGCTGAATACCGATCTTGCGGAGTTCACCGACCGAGTGTTGCGTGGGCTTGGTTTTGAGTTCGCCGGCCGCTTTCAGGTACGGCACTAGCGTTAGGTGAATGTAGATGCAGTTCTGCTTGCCCACGTCGAGGGCAAATTGGCGAATCGCTTCGAGGAAGGGCATCCCTTCGATGTCGCCGACTGTGCCGCCGATCTCGGTGATGACCACGTCGGTTTCCGGGGTGGCCATCTTGCGGATGGCGGCTTTGATCTCATCGGTGACGTGCGGAATCACTTGTACCGTGCGTCCGCGATACTCGCCGCGACGTTCTTTCTCGATGACCGACAGATAAATCTTGCCGGTGGTGTAGTTGCAATCGCGGGTCAGGATCGCGTTAGTGAATCGCTCGTAATGGCCCAAGTCGAGATCGGTTTCCGCACCGTCATCGGTGACGTACACTTCGCCATGCTGATACGGACTCATCGTCCCAGGATCGACGTTGAGATACGGATCAAACTTCTGCAACCGAACCCGCAACCCCCGACGTTCCAACAACATCCCGATCGACGCACACGTCAGCCCTTTGCCCAGCGAACTGACGACCCCGCCCGTCACGAAGATAAACTTGGCCATCGAGGGATTCCTATTTACAACTCCACCACTTTGCCGATATCTGCTGCGTCGTCGGCTACTGCCACGCTTCGCAACAGCACGCCGCGACGGCGTTCGTCCTGAATCGGCTTAACCTCTAGTGTACGAAATTCGTCTCGCGGGTCGATGGAGAAGAAGCCACCCCATTTTACGCCGCCGGCCCTCATGGGAGAGAAGGCACCCCATTTCACACTGCTGGCCCCCTCTGGGGAGAGGAAGCCAACCCATCTTACGCCGCTGGTCGCCACCGTGCCGGCTTTTGTCGATGGTCACGGACGAAGCGTTCGTAATCGTCCAGGGTATCGACCCCCGGCGAGCCATGGGCCACGACGCCGACTTGGATACGCCACCCGGCGGCCAACGCCCGTAGTTGTTCGAGTTTTTCCAGGGTCTCAAGCGGATGCACCGGCAATTGCGCCAATTGTAGCAGCGCGGTTCGGCGATAGGCGTACAGTCCCAGATGATGCAGAAACCGTGGGGCATCAGTGCGGAAGTTGGGTTCGCCGTCGCGCACCATGGGGATGGGGCTTCGGCTGAAGTACAAGGCTCGCCCCGTGTCATCGGTGACCACCTTGACGCAGTTCGGCGATCGATACACCTCGGTCGACGAGATCGGCACTGCGAGCGTAGCCAATTGCGCCTGCGGATCGTGCTGCAACAGTTCGACGACGCGATCGAGGTAGTTCGGATCGATCAACGGTTCGTCGCCTTGCAGATTGACGATGATATCTACATCCAACTTCTGCGCCACTTCCGCAACGCGATCGGTGCCGGAGGGATGCTCTTTACGGGTCAGCACCGCAGTTCCGCCGAACGACTCGACTGCGGCAACGATACGGCTATCATCGGTAGCGACAATCACATGCGTACTGCGTCGAGCCTGCAACGCCTGTTCGTAGACGTGTTGGATCAGAAATTTGCCCGTCGAGCGGAGCAACGGTTTGCCGGGCAGACGTGTCGAACCGTAGCGAGCCGGGATGACGATAGCCGAGCGCATGGTGCAACCTCCTGTTGTCGACAGATCGTGGGGAGATCCATTCCCCAATTACCTTCCGAGATTATGGCTAAACTCGGCGAACTCGACAAGAGCGTTCGAGCGCCGGAGTATCGAATCACCCCCGACGACTGGCGTCGTCGGCTCCCGCGTTTGGGCGAGCCAGCGACGTGAGTCGCCGGAGTTTCAGATGCGCAACGCGAGCGGCCCACACGCCCGCGCCGCGAACGAAGTCAAGGCAGCGTGATGCTCACCTGAGCTGTCTTACGCAGTTGCGCCAGCAGCGCTTGGCGGGTGTCTTCCATGAAACAATCGCGGACATCTTCAAGGCATTGCTCGAAGTTAGCCGGCGTGCCGGCGTTGCGTTCGGTCACCTGAATCAAGTGAACGCCGAATTCGGTTTCGACGACGCCGCTGATTTCGCCCGGTTTCATGGCAAACGCGGCTTTGGCGAACTCTTCGTCGAGCATCCATTTGCGAGTGAAAAAGCCGATGTCGCCTCCCTGGGGGGCACTGGGGCAGTGCGAATGCTTCTTGGCCGCCTCGGCGAAGTCGATTTTCCCTGCGACAATTTGTTCCCGCAATGCGGTCAGCTTCTGCTTGGCTTGCTCGCGTTCGCTGGGAGTTCCCCCCTGCGGCAGGCGAATCACGATGTGACGTGCCCGCACCGTCGTCTTGTCGAAGTAATCCTTGTTCTCTTGAAAATATTTCTTCAGGTCGGCTTCATTGGCTTTTTGCCGGATGTATTGGGTCATTTGCAGTGTGGCCAAGATGCCTGAACGGACTTGAGCCTCGGTCTGATGGCTCTCGCGGTAAAAGTCTTGCAGCGTTTTGCCCTGCTGCTTGAGTGCCACTTCTACTTGGGCCAGTTGCTTATCGACTTCGGCGGGGGCGATCTTGGCACCATGTTTGTGGAAATACTGACGCAGCAGCAGATCGTCGATCAATCCGCTGACCGCTTCCAGACGCAGTTGCCGTTGCTGCGCCGTGGTCAGTGGAGTCAGCGATGTCGGCCGTTGACGCAGCACGGCATCGACTTCGGCCAAGGTGATCGGCTCGCCGTTGACCAGGGCGACGACTGGATTCGCATTCGCTGATCCTTTCGCGGTCCCCACCATCGACTTGGCATTGGCCGGAACCTGGGCAGTTCCTAGCATGGGATTGGCATTGCTCGGAAGTGGAGCGTTTCCTACCGTCGGAGCCGCCGACGGATTTTGCGCTACCACTGTGGCAGGAACCAACGCACTGCCCCACAGCAGCCCGGCCGCGATTCGTTTCCATTTCAGGTTTAGCATGACCTTCCTCGCTGAATGCAACCACTCCGTACACGGAGCTGGGCCATTCCAAGGATTCCGTCCCTTACGCTGCGACATAGCATGCCTTGGCCAAATCGACGAGAGCAATTTTTCGGCGGGTGATTTGCGATTCGGTTATGCAGCCCCCTAGCGACTAATGTCTGGCGGCAGCCGTGGAGCCGACAACGCCAGTCGTCGGGTGCGCGAACTGAGCCACCCGCGGAATAGCGTCCGCGGTTCTCCAAAACACAGGAGCCGACGACGCCAGTCGTCGGGTGGTTTTTCAACAAGTCGTCGGGGGATTCCGCAATACCTCCGGTCACTGACGTTCCCAGCTCGCCAGGAGCAGACGACGCGAGTCGTCGGGTGATTCAATTCCTCCATCGACTTACATGGACGCACGCCCAGGCGCATCGCGAGAAGGCTTGCACTCCGTCGGAGGCGTGCTATGGTCGAAAGAACGGCCATGCTCGCTCTCGGGAGTGAGTTCGTCGGCCAGCATCGCGATTCTCTCGGCCACCAGGTGCACTGTGCCTCCCGCTCCGACCGTGACGCGAACGATTCTTCGGCTTCCCAGCCAGACACGGCCGACCGACCAACTCGCCGTCGAAGAACCGTTGGAAATTCGTGTCGATGACCTTCCTTTGGCCGTCACCATGCGAACGCCGGGCCACGACGCCGAACTGGCCGTTGGCTTCTGTTTCACCGAAGCGGTCGTCGATCATCCCGATCAGATCGAACACGTCGAACCCTGTCACCTCGCCCAGTACGGAAACGTCGTGGTGGTTCGGCTCACCGACGAAGCGCGGGCGGCTCGCAGCGCCGCAGTCGCCCACGCACGCCGGGAG
>CALEEC010000200.1 GCA_937949245.1 uncultured Gemmataceae bacterium
GATTCTCGGCTTCAGCGATGTTTTACTGACCAGCGGCAATTTAACCGAAAAGCAACAACGCTGGGTGAGCAACATTCAATCTTCCGGACAACAACTGCTCAATCAGATCAACGACTTGCTCGACCTGGCCAAGATCGAAGCCGGCAAAATGGAGGTCCACCCCGAAGAAATTTCCGCTCCGGAACTATGCGAAGGCTTGCTGGGCATGTTCCGCCCGATGGCCGACAAAAAGAACATCGATCTGCGGGGCCAATACGATCCGACGTTGCCGGTGCTGAAGCAAGATCCGATCAAACTCCGGCAAATTTTGTCGAATTTGCTGTCCAACGCGGTGAAATTCACTCCCGAAGGGGGACGCGTGACACTCCGAGCGGAGCGAGACGGCAAATGGGTGCTGTTCGTCGTCGTCGATACGGGAGTCGGCATCGCGCCGGAAGATCAAGAGTTGGTCTTCGAGAAGTTTCGTCAGGCGGCCAATCCGATGACGCGCGAATACGAAGGCACCGGCTTGGGACTGTCGATTGTCCGCGAGTTGGCCAAATTGCTCGGAGGCGAAGTGACCCTCCGCAGCGAGTTGGGCAAAGGCAGCACCTTCACCGTCCGCCTGCCCTACGATTGGCACGCCCATCATGCCCCTAGCGACGAGGTCGAATACGTTCCGCCGACCACCGATTCGGGCATTTTGCCTCCGCCCCCGCTGAACGAACCTACTTTAGTCGGCGACCCCGTGTTGCAAGAAACCTCGGTGCTGTCATGAACCTAGCCGCGTTGCACGCCTGGAACCTCACGCCCCCGCAGGCGATCGCCCTGCAACGCGAACTGGCACAACGCATCGACGTGACGCCTCGGTTGCCGCTCGATGCGGTGCGTTATGTCGCCGGGGCGGACATCTCTTACGACCGCTTCTCCAATTGGCTGTACGCCGCTGTGATCGTGCTGCGTTTTCCCGAACTAACGATCGTGGAAATCGCCGAGGCTCAAGGCGAAGTGCCGTTTCCCTATGTCCCTGGCCTGTTGTCGTTTCGGGAAGCGCCCCCCTTGCTGCAAGCCTTCGCGCGCCTGACGACGGTGCCGGATGTGGTGATGATCGATGGTCAAGGCATTGCCCATCCACGACGTTTCGGCATCGCCTGCCATCTGGGCTTGTGGCTTCAGTTGCCCTGCTTGGGCTGTGCCAAAAGCCGACTGATCGGCACCTTCGCCGAAGTAGGCGAAACTCGGGGCAGTTGGGTGCCGTTGATGCACGGTGCCGCGGAAATTGGCGCTGTCGTGCGAACCAAAGCCCGAACTCGTCCCGTCTATGTATCGCCGGGACATCGGTTGGACCTTGCCAGTGCCGTGACACTGACTTTGGCAACGCATGGCGGATACCGTATCCCCGAACCGACCCGCTTAGCCCACGGGCGTGTCAATCAAATTCGCCGAGAAAACCGCAAATCGACGACCTGAGCCACGGCCAATCCCTTCGTCAGGCTTGGCCGATAGAGGTCGCCCATTGCTCGCATCCCTTCTCCCAGATGCCCACCGCGGCACCCTCTGCCGTGTTCCGCCGATTTTGCTGCAATCCCATGGCCTGCCGCGACGATAGATGTAGTGGACGGAGTGAACTGGTTCACCTGTACAGCCAAGCTGGTTCCCCTGTACAGCAAGCAAGCTGGTCCCTCGGTGCAGCCATGCTAGGAGACTTGTGCAGTCCCACTGGCTTTCCAAGCCCAGCCGAGCCGGCTTCTTAGTACAGCCAAACTAGCCAACTTGTACATCTCCGCTAGTTTGCTCCTTCGGGCGTTCTCCTGGAGCGGGACCATCGTGGGATGCGATGGTACGGGAGGTCCGATGGCCGCATGGAGCGGAACCATGAACTGTCGGAGCGCTTGCTCTGGCGAGAATGCCGATTTTACCTGTCTGTGGGAGTGCCGCATTGTTCCGGTCTAAGCGGCTCTGCGAGTACGGGTGGTTGCTTCCGTACCACCGTGGCACATGGAACCTGCCGAATGGATTCCCTGGTTCAGCGAACCTGGCTCTGTTCGGAATGGGGGAAACCGAAATGCGACGATACGCCAACCGTTTGATTACGCGAGGATTCATGGGATGGGGAGAAGGTCGGCCAGTTGCATCGCGGCATCGAGCAACGCGGCAGGCACCGCGATGCCATCCGCAGGCCGATCGGCTCTCTGGGGGCGAAACGTCAGTCGCTTCCGAACCGACGATTCGTCACGAGTTGGTCGCTCGCGTTCGCCGTGAGATTGCCGCTGGCACTTACGACACGCCGGAAAAGTTCGACATCGCCATGGAACGCTTGCTCGCTCGTTTGGAACGCGAGTGACCATGTATGGGCCATCTCTGGTTTTCTTGGACTGCCCATCCGACTATAATCAGAGACGGAGGCGTTAGCTGACGAACCTAGCTGCCGGCAGTACATCGGGAATTGATCTTTGCCGATGTGCTGCTAGTAGCACGGCTCCGGATTTGTACCGCCGGTTTTCTGACGAGGTGTCGTCGTGACTTTCCCAGCCATCGAAGTTTCCCAAACCCCCGAAAGTAAGTTTCGGGAGTACCTCGCTACCCGTCCGAAACCGCAGCGGTTTACGGATCAGCAACGTGACTTGGTCAAATACATTTTTTCTCGGCACACCCACTTCGATGCGGATCAGTTGCTGGAAGATCTCAAAATCGCGCAATTGAACATCAGTCGCGCGACGGTTTATCGCACCTTGAGCAAATTGGTCGATGCCGGCTTACTGCGACGGATCGAATTGAATGGCCGGATGTGCTACGAACACGACTACGGCTATCCGCAGCACGATCATTTAGTCTGCGAGTCGTGCCACAAGATGATCGAATTCTTGACGCCGGAACTGGACGAGATGTTGCGTCAAGTGTCGGCCCAACATCAGTTTCAAATGACTGGCCACACGCTCATCATTCGCGGCACCTGCATCGAGTGCAACCGCGCCCGCGGAGCCAAACGCAAACTCGACCGCATCTGACCTCGCGCCCCGAAAGGGGGCTATCGATGCCCATCAATTGGAGGTATTACTGCGACGTTAAAAACCGCGGACGCCCGTCCGAGGGGAGTTCCGAAAGAGCCGCGGGTTAGAGTCCGCGGCGGCAGGGTTGCCCCCGACGACAGAAGAAAACCTCGACGACTTGCGTCGTCGGCTCCTGCATGGCGACAGCCGCGGACGCTAGCCCGCGGGGACCTCCGACATGAGCACAGGTATCTTCGGAATCCTCAGACAACCCGCGTCCCCGACTCCCTGGCCTTGCTCGATTCTCGACGCGAAAATTGCTGGCATCTCTGGCATTCGCTGGGAAAAGGCATTAGATTGGAGTACAGGATTCTACGTTCATCCGGCTGGCCCCCACCGAGAAACGCACAGCTATGATCGGTCGAATTTTCATGGGCCGCTACGAAGCCGTTCGCCTGTTGGGCGAAGGTGGCATGGGGAAAGTTTACCTTGCTCGGCAACTCGATCTGGGTCGGCAGGTCGTGGTTAAAGTCATGCATGAATCGATTGCGGCCGATCCCCATTTCCGCGAACGGTTTCAACGCGAAACCTTGTTGATGGCCCGTTTTCAGCATCCGTATGCCGTCTCGCTGTTTGATGCGTCGCTCAACGATCCCAACGGACCATGCATCGTCATGGAATACATCAAGGGGGTCAATCTTGATCAATTGTTGGCGAAAAACGGGCGCTTTTCCCCGGCTCGCGTTGGGCGTATCTTGGGGCAACTGTGCGAAGTCTTGCAAGCCGCCCATTCCGAAGGCATCATCCACCGCGATTTGAAGCCTTCCAACCTGATGGTCATCGACGCCGATTCGCCCCGCGAACGCATCAAAGTCATGGACTTCGGCCTAGCCAAAATGATGGAGGCTAGCCCGATCCTGAAAAATATCACCGATACCAACGTCGACTTCTCGGTCGGCACACCGGCCTACATCTGCCCGGAACAGGTGCGGGGTGAACCGTCCGATCATCGCAGTGACATCTACAGTGTCGGGGTGATGCTTTACGAATTGCTCACCGGCCGACTGCCGTTTATGGGGACTTCCAGCATGGAAATGATGCTGGCCCATGCGACCGATCAACCGCCGTCATTCAATGAACTGGACCTTCCCGAAGCCATTCCGCAAGCGATCGAAAAGGTCGTGTTCGCCTGCTTGGAGAAAGACCCCAAAAAACGGCCGCAGAGTGCCCGCGATTTGGCCGAACGCTACGAAACCGCCTTGGCCCACGAGCAGTACCTGATGGAGACGGCCTCTCCTCCGCAAGCAGTCGCTGGTGCCGGACTGCCCAATGCAGCTGTCGCCGAAGAGGGTCCGCTCCCGGAAGATCCCAACGCCCTGAATTTTCAGATGGAAGCCTGGATGCCGGAAACCATCGCCATTATGAAGCTACGCGGTTTCGTCCACGACTTTGGGGGGGAAGTCATCGAGAGCGTTCCTGGAATGATCAAAGTGCGTCTCGGTGCTGTCCGCGGCGGTCGAATCCGCCGGGGGCCGATTGCCCTGCAATGGCTCGGTTTTGGCCTGCGTTCCAACCCTATTGATGTCGAACTCCGTATGTTTCAGGTGGATGCTGCCAAAGCCAATCAACTGCTCATCCAAGTCTTTTTCCGCCCCAGTCACGCGAGTTTGTTGAACGATTCCGTGTGGCGTGATCGGGCCACCAAGATCTTCCTAGAACTGCGTGCTTATCTGATGGGCCGCTAAGCTGCTCTGCGAGCCGCCCATCCCCCCGCCCCCGGCCAACGGAAAAGCATCGACCGCATTCATCGCTGCGGCCTACGGCAGAATTGCTCGCTCCGTTGCGGAACCCAGGACAAGTCCAGCGATTCCATCAGAAATTCGTAGGTTCAACCGATTTGATCGGTTCTCCGCCGCGTGGGGGCAGGGTCATCCGGCCAACGCTCGGCGTCGGCGAGTCGGGGACGCCGAGGTGGGCCGCAGGTTTTCGTAGAATTGCATGAACCGTTCGCACATGGCCTCGCGGCTGTAGTCGGCGATGGCCCGGGCCCGGGCCGCCGTGGCCAGTCGAATCCGCTGTTCGGGATCTTCGACCAAGTCGCGCAGAGCCGCCGTCAGCGGTTCGACCTGCCCCGGAGGGACGATCCGACCTTCGATGCCGTCGCGGATCAACGAGGCATTGGCCCCGACATCGGTGGCAATCACGGCCCGTCCCGCAGCCATGTATTCCAGCAGAGCGTTCGACATCCCTTCGGAACGCGAACAGAGTACCGCAATGTCCTGCCGTGCCAGAAAAGCCGGGATGTCCGCGACCGCTCCCAACAATAAAAAGCGATCTTGCAACCGATGCTGAGCGATCAAGGCTTCGAGCTGTGGTCGCGCCGGCCCTTCCCCGGCGACCTGGAACATTAGAGCGGGATACTGCCGCACCAAGCGGGCCGCTGCTTCCACCAGCAAATCGAGATTTTTCACCGGACGCAAATTGGCGACGGCCCCGATCCGTAAGACGTGTCCGCGCTGACGCCGAGGCAAAGGGATCGACAAAAAGCGGTCGAGGTCCACACCGTTTTCCAGCACGGCGATGCGTCCTGCGCAGGAAGTCTCGCTACGACGCAGAGCTTGTCGGCCTGCTTCGGAGTTGGTCAACAACACATCGGCCCAACGATTGACGACGCCCCCCAGCCAACGATGTTTCGGCGTCAGCCAATAGCCCAAATTGTTGCGCACGCGAATAATGCGAGGAATGCCGCACAGTCTGGCCAAGGGGACGCCGAAGTAAGTGCTGTCGAGGAAATACGTCTGCAAGACCTCGACGTGCTGCTGGTGCCAGAACCGGGCCAATCGCACCGAGGCCAGCAACGCTTGCCAACCGACCAACGAACGCACCCCCAAACGCAGCACCGGGCAATCTCGTGGTTCGAGAGCTTGCGATTCGGCATCGCTGCCATCCAAGAGTACCAACGAGGGCCGAACACGCGAACGATCCACACCACGGATCAACGCCAACAGTTGCGATTCCGTCCCAGCCCGGCTCAGGCGATCGATCAGAAAACAGACCGAGATCGGCGGACGTTTTCGTGGCCGGCTTGACGGAACCACGCTAGCAGGGGCAGGGGAAGAGAGCATATTCACGCGGCCACCTCCAGACGCGACGCAGACGCAGGAGTCGTACCATTGCCTCTAACAGGAGCAGTGCCCGACGCTGTAGCAGGACCTCCACCTCCCACAGGAGCAGTGCCAGTGCTGGTGCCGGAAGCGGTAGCAGAGGCGGCCAACAGCGTCCGGGTAAGCGAATCCCCACGACGTTGGCCGAGCAAATCCCGGAATAGGTCCAAGTAGGCTTGGGCTTGAGCGGCGAAGGTGAATTCGGCGCGCATCAGGGCCTTGCCGGTTTGCCCCAATTGCTCGGCGCGAGCGGGATCTTGCAACAATTCGATGATGCGTTGCGCCAGCGCGTGCGGTTGTCCCGGCGGCACGAGCAAGCCGTTTTGGCCATCGCGGATGACTTCGGGAGTCCCGCCGACGGCCGTTGCGACGACCGGCACCCCCGCGGCACTGGCTTCTAACGCTACATTCGGAAGTCCTTCGGTCAACGACGGTAACACGACCAGATCGGCCCAAGGGAGCAACCGATCCAGATCGGGGCGGAAACCGGCCAAAAGGAAGCGATCGCTTAGGCTATGCGTTTGAATCTGTTGTTCCAACTGCGGCCGTTGTGCTCCTTCGCCGAACAGGACGAAGCAGGTATCCGCCTGTTGAGCAAGCACCTCGCGGGCCGCGGCGATCAGAAAGTGGAAGCCCTTCTCAGGACTCAATCTCCCCGCAGCTACGACGACCCGCGTGCGGGGAGTAGCATCGGGCAGCAACTGACGCAATTGCTCGCGATAGGAAGCATCCGCCTGAGCAAACGCCTCGATGCGAGCCGAGTTGCGAATGACGCGAATACGCTCTGGCGGCACACCACAACGACGCACCTTTTGAGCCTGACCTTCGGAAACGCAGACGACCTGATCCATCCAGCGCAAATGCCAGCGGTCGAGCGTTTCGTACAGGCGCACTTTGCCATTTTCGCCCGTCCATCCTCGGGAGACGGCAATCGCGACACAACCGACTCGACGTGCCGCCCAACGGCCCAGCAAATTCGACTTATAGCCGTGACAGCACAGCACCTCGGCGCGAAACTCCCGCAGGTGCCGGGCAATCTCCGCGACGGCAGACAGCAACCGCGGATGATCGTGCTGCAAAGCCACCGCCTCAAGATTCGCTTGCCGGAGTTGCTGGAGGAACTCGGCACACCGCCCCCCTTCGGAAAAGCTCAAGATGCGGGTGCTACACCGGGGCGCTAGTGCCTGCGTCAGACTGAGAATTTGCCGTTCGGGACCGCCGAAGAAACTCGACGCCGTCAGATGCACAATACGCATGGCGGAACTCGGCTCCCTGTTCCAAAGTCACCAAACGAACCGTGAGGCTCGCTAGGCTCGATCGATCCATCGCCCCCGAGTGTAGACGCTGTTGCCTGGCGTGTAAAGATCGGTCTGTCCGGCGCGTCGAGAGCCTCGGGGCACTTCCACCGATAGACACTTGCAATCCCCTAGCGAGCGGGGGGCGTTAGCCCCCTACGTCTAAATGCTCCTCCCCTTGAGAAGATAGCTCATTGGAATCGTTGAAGTCGTCGGCGCAGAATTCCGAAAAATGGATAGAGCCGGTAAACTCCGCCAAGTTCGTCCCCATCTGCGAGGACGCTGCCATGCCACGCTACGCCTGGGAACAACGCGCGGCTCGCCGAGCGATTCTGTGGGCTGGCCTGACGCTCCTACTGTTACAAGTCGCCTGGTTTCCGTTGCACCCCGCTTGGCATCCCGATACGGAATTTGCGGCCCGTTGGCAGTTGTTGCAGCAACGTCGAACGGAGCAACCGGACAGCGACCTGTATTTGGCCATCGGCAGCTCGCGGATGGCCCTAGGATTTCACCCCGAATCGTTGTCGCTTCCGCCGTCGGGACCTTTGGTGTTCAACTTCAGCCGACTCGGGGCCGGGCCGACGATGCAACGGTTGACCTTGCAACGCTTGCTCGATCAGGGCGTTCGGCCGCGTGGTGTGCTTTTGGAAGTGATGCCCGCACTGCTCTGCTGCGATCCGCAACGCCCCTGGCGTTCCGCTGCCACTTTCGCAGAACTGCCTTGGGTCTGTCAGTCGGAATCGCCCTTCGAAGCCGTGGTTGGCTGGGCGCGGTCACGTGTTTGGCCGTGGTATCGTTTCCGTCGGCATTGCTTGGATTGCTACGCCCCTATGTGGTCATTGCCGTTGGCGGATCACGAACTGTTGCTCGACCGACTCGGCGGATGGGCCGGCTTGTTGGACGAATTGCCCAGGGACCAACGTATTCTCGCCGAAGCCACCACCCGGCAGGTGTACCAACGGGTGTTGGCCCAGTTCGCCATTCGACCGCAACGCGATCTGGCCATCCGCACCACCATTCGCTTGGCTCGGCAACACGGCGTGGAAGTGACCCTGATCCGCATGCCCGAGGGGGAATTATTTCGCTCGATGCTTCCCCCCGCCGCACGAAGCACGCTCGATGCGTACTTCGCGGAATTGGCTCGCAGCGAGTCGGTGCGTTGTCTGGATGCCCTAGACTGGTTGAGCGATACCGATTTCTTCGATGGTCATCACGTCCTTCGCTCGGGGGCCAGCAAACTGACCCAACGCTTGGCCCAACAATGGCTCTTGTTGCCTTCCCCAGCCAATCCACTGCCCATCGCGGAAAGTCCCACCTCACCGACGCCCGAGATGATTCATCGACCCAATCATTCTTGGTGAAACGACCTATCTCTCTCAGCTCATCTCTCTTGTGGGTTCCGACGATAGCTGTCAAGTCGATGACACTCGGCGACGGACGTTTACCGACTCACCTGGAGCCAACGACGCCAGTCGTCGGGGGATTCCACACCTGCGGACTGGCGTCCGCGGCTCAGCTCAGGTGAATCTCTGGAGGCTTTGCAACGGACGGGGCCAGGGATTCAACTTCCGACTACTGCTCGTCGTGGTCTCATCCAGGAGGCGACAGAAGAGGAACCAACCACGGTACGCCAATCGTTGTACCACCATTGGCGGAGCCGTTGACGCATACAATGGCAGGCGATCACCAAGAATCCGCCATACCACAACCAATTGAAGCGGAACAGATTGTGGCCGAACACCCCCGAAAATAACATCAGCAGGACGGCCAAGCGAATCGCTCGGGCGGTCAGCACCAGAAAGTCCGCTTCCGAAGATGTGGCAGGGAAACGACTTCGACAGAAACGATTCTGACGTTGCAGCCAAGCGACATTGTAGAAGAAAGCCAGGACAATGGCTGCGAAAGTGAACACCCCCAGAAGCCCCATTTCGCCCATCACCTGACCGTACAGGCTGTGCGACTCGATACTGCTGCGTGTCGCGGGCCGCCAACAACCGGGACCAACCCCGCTGAAAGGATACTCCCCCAGCAATTCCCACCCTTTTTCCAACCCCTCGATCCGCCCTTCGCCGGAAACCTGAGCGCTCTTCGGACCAATCGATGGATCGATAATGGTGTAGAACCGATTCTGCAACGACTCCGGCAGAGCGAAAAAGACAAACGGGCCGAAAATCACCGCGACGACAGCCCAGCGCAAGTTGTGCTTGCGGATGCCAATGGTCAAAACCAACCACAGCAGCATGCCGATAAACGCCGAGCGGGAACCCGTCAATAGAATACACCCCGCCGACAAGCAGAAATAACCGAACAAAGCGAGCTTGACCCACCATTGTCGGTAGATCGACCAAAACACGGTGACGAACGGCAGCACGAACAGAATGCTGGCTCCGAAGGTGTTCGGATCGCCCATCGTGGCATCCACACCAATCATCCGAGCGATGCCCATGCGGTAGGTGTGCCGGCCGTTGAGATACTCGCGTAGCGAATGCAGCAGATAGATCGCCATGATTCCCAGCAAAGCGATCAGCATTTGCTTCAACGTTTTTTCTCGGTGAACGGTCGTCACCAAAAGTACATAGAAGACCAACAATTTCAGATAATTTTCGACCGTCACTTGGCCGGCATCGGCCCAGGGACTCATGGCCCAGCAAACGAGGACGGCCGCCGCAAAGGCAAAAGTGGCCAAGTGTTGCAGGTTGGGCAGCCAGCGTTTGTTGGGGTAGATTGCCCAGAACGCGAGCATGCCCAGCATGTAGATCCGTTCCAGATGCACTTCGCCAAGGACCGGCCAGACTTCAAAGGGCCGATGAATGAACAGAAACATGTAGCCGATCAGCAGCCAATGCATGGTGTCCGCTCCATCGAACAAGAGGTCGCTTCCTGCGCATGTTGCGCCATCGTACCGCGAAGCCTGCTTGATGGTAAAGTCCAGAATTCCCGGCAATATCATCGGCCGACGTAGGCGAATCCTGTTGGCTCCGCTAAGACAATCCTAGAACAACAGGGGGGTAAAGTTCGTTCTCCAGGTGGCTGGGTACCCCATAAACTTCTGGAACAAGGATCTTTCCATGCAGCGCTACCTAGGATGGCTAGCCGTGCTCAGCATCGGTGGTTGGTTCGGTTGGTGGCTCCATGTGCCAACAACGCCTGAGGCCAGCGGACAAGCGACTCCCCCGGAGAACGCGCCCCCCCCAAGCAAAGATGCTCCGAGTTCAGCAGCGCGAACCTCGGCCGAGGCCGGCATTAAAGCCAGCACGGCGGAATATGTGCAAGCCTTCAACGCGGGCAATGCCAAAGCCGCGGCCGCTTTGTGGACGGTCCAAGGCGAGTATACCGGAGCCGATAGCGAAACGATCCAAGGACGCGACCACATCGAGAAAAGTCTGGCCGAGTATTTCAAAGCCCATCCTAAGGTGACCGTCGAAGTCCGCGTGGAGACGGTCAAATCTCTGGGCAGAGGGCTAGCTTCGGCCGAGGGAGTCGTTCTGGTCCGAACGCCGCAAGCCAAGGTCGCTCGCGAATCGCGTTACTCCGCTTTACATGTCTGGGAAGACGGCAAATGGTATGCTGCCTCGGTCCGCGAATGGGTGCCCGATCCGGCCACCGAAGTTTCGCTGAAGCAATTGGAATGGTTGATCGGTGATTGGACCGCGAAAGGGGATAACGGCGAATTGAAGATCACTTTTGCTTGGGATGAAGACAAAAACTTCCTGATCGGCAAATATCGTCTCAGTCACGAAGGCAAAATCACTTCCAAGGGAACGCAGGTGATCGGCGTCAATCCAACGGGGGGGTTACGGTCGTGGATGTTCGACAGTTCCGGCACCACGTCTGATGGCATTTGGACGCGGGATGACGAACGTTGGATCTGCGAATCGGTCGGGGTGCTGCCCAACGGAACGCAGGTCGTCGCGGTCAACGTGCTGATTCCGCTTGGTGCGGACAGTTTCACTTGGCAGACCATCGAACGCGAAATTGATGGTGCCCCTTCGGACGGGCTACCACCAATTCTCGTTCATCGGGTCAAGCCATGATCCATCAGGACACCTGAGGAGGAATCTGCTATGTCGACGAGACAGTCGTGGTTTTTGACCGTCGGGCTGTTGTTGGCAATGACGCCTTCGTTAGGGGCGTTCGGTCGTGGAGCGATCTCGGCAGGAGCACGCGTGGGGCCGGTCGGAACGTCAGCGGGAGTGACGGCACGGGGAGTGAGTGTCGGTCCATTTGGTGGCGTGCAAGCCGGCCAAATCCGCGGCGGATCGATTACGACCCCCGGTGGATTCGCTGTGCAACGCGCTGGGGGAGCAGGCATCTCGCGAGGACCACTGGGCAATACGACTGTAGGCGGGGGAAGTGCCACGCGGGTGATCACTCCTTCGGGGCAAACTTTTACCCAGGTCCAAGGCGGAGCCATTTCCCGTGGCCCGGTCGTGGGGACCAATGTCCGCGGCGGGTCGATCGCTTCGGTGCAGACGCCCTGGGGGACCGGCGCAGCGGTCGGACGCGGCAGCAGCATCACTACCGGGCCGTTCGGCGGAGCAACAGCTAGTTCGGTGGGTGGAGCTGCAGTACGCACACCGTTTGGTACCTCGGCCGTTGGTTCCCGCTCGACGTTGGGCATCAGCCCTTGGGGAACTGCCCGGGTAAGCCACTCGACGACCTACTGGAATGCCAATCGAATTTCCAACTCGGCCACCATCGTGCGGCGTAGTTTCCGCACACCGATCTTCACCCCGAACTGGTATGCCG
This sequence comes from uncultured Gemmataceae bacterium, assembly GCA_937949245.1. Lineage (GTDB taxonomy): Bacteria > Planctomycetota > Planctomycetia > Gemmatales > Gemmataceae > CALEEC01. The sequence goes on from CALEEC010000200.1 coordinate 12,178, forward strand.
TGCAGCGTAACATCTGGGTGGCCCCCCGCTGGGTCGGAGGAACGACCGTCTGGGTGCCCCCCGTCTGGCGATCGATCTACCCGTTTGTCGCCGTGGCCGCGACGCCAATCCTGTACGATTACGGACGCACCTTGATCATTCAGGACAACCGTGTATTTTTCAACGGCGCACTGTTGGCCAGCGCAACCGATTTCGCCGCTCAAGCGATCCAAATCGCCGACATGGGCCGACGGTTCCCCGTTGACAACAACGACGCATGGCAGCCGTTGGGCGTGTTCGGATTGATCCGCGAGGATGAAACCACAGCACAACGCATCTTCCAACTGGCTATCAACTCCAGTGGGGTAGTCCGCGGCAACTACTACGACGCGATGACCAACACGACCTTACCGGTCTATGGTGCTCTGGAAAAACGCACGCAGCGGGTCGCTTGGTCGATTGGCGATGCCACCAACATCGTCTTTGAGACAGGGTTGGCCAACTTCACCCAAAATGAAACCACCGTGCTGATCCATCATGGCAAAGACGGCATAGAACAAATGATTCTGGTGCGTTTGGAAGAACCTAAGTAACGCTCTGCCCAAACTCGAGCAAAGCAACGCCGCTGCGGACGCATGAATTGGCCAGTCCTGCGGGACAACATCGCTCTCCACAATAGATTTCGGCCGATCTTGCGGGGCCATGCTGACTCCGCCTTCGGTCGCTTGTTAGTCTCCGCCGCCTTAGTCATGCGAACGATCCTGCTGGTTGTTCACGCAAGGCAACGCTGGTTCCAGGAGAAGGAGATTTCGTTTGCGACGCATTCTGATGGCTGAATTCGTCGGGACATTCGCTCTGGTTTTTTGTGGCACCGGAGCCATTGTCATCAATGATGTCAGTCGAGGAGCGGTGACCCATGTCGGCATTGCCTTGACGTTCGGACTGGTCGTGTTGGCGTTGATTTATGCCTTGGGGCATATCTCGGGGTGTCATCTGAATCCGGCAGTGACCATCGGTTTGTGGTTGTCACGCAAGTGCTCTCCGTCGCGCGTCGGCCCGTACATCCTGGTGCAGTGTCTTGGGGCGATTGCCGCCAGTGGAGTGCTGAGCGGGCTATTCCCCACACATCCGACTTTAGGAGCGACCCACCCCGCGGGAAGTTCTTCACAATCCTTTCTCTTGGAAACCATCCTGACTTGGTTCCTCATGTGGGTCATTCTCACCGCATCGACCCGCGCGACCGAACAGGCGGTCTTTACCGGCGTGGCCGTTGGCGCGGTGATCGGTCTGGAAGCGATGTTCGCGGGGCCGATCTCGGGAGCATCGATGAATCCCGCTCGTTCGCTAGGTCCCGCGGTGGTATCGGGAAAATGGGAAGTTGTCTGGCTGTACCTGACTGCACCGGTCCTAGGAGCTGTGTTGGGCGTGCTGACATTTTGGGCGATTCACGAAGAAAGGGCGTCATGAAGCGTGTCATTTTCGTTTGTGTGGAAAATTCCAACCGTAGCCAGATGGCCCAAGCCTTCGCCATCATGCACGGTCAAGGGAAAGTCGAGGCGTTCAGCGCCGGTTCGCGTCCTTCGGGGAAGATCAATCCGAAAGCCATCGCCGCGATGGCCGAGTTGGGATACGATCTGACTACGCATAATTCCAAAGGACTGGACGAGTTCAACGGCAAGGAATTCGACGTTGCCATTACGATGGGCTGTGGCGATGAATGCCCCTTGGTATTGGCTAAGCAGCGCCTGGATTGGAAGATTCCCGATCCGCGGGAGATGCCCCCCGAACAGTTCCGCGAGGTACGCGACCTGATCGAAACCAAAGTCAAGGAATTGCTCGCAAACCTGTGAAAGTGGTCAAGCTTTCGCTAGGAGTCCGACACCGTGTCTCCCCCACCGATTCGCATTGGCATCGTCACCGTCTCGGATCGCGCTAGTCAGGGCATCTACGAAGACAAAGGCGGTCCGGCGATTCAAGCCTGCCTGACGGAAATTTTGTCGTGCCCTTGGCAGCCGGTGCCGCGGCTGATTCCCGATGAACGCCCCCTGATCGAAGCCACGCTGCGGGAACTGTGCGATAGCGAACACTGCTGCTTGGTGGTCACCACCGGAGGCACCGGGCCAGCGCTGCGGGATGTCACCCCCGAGGCGACCGAAGCCGTCTGCGATAAAATGCTCCCCGGATTCGGCGAACGGATGCGGAGCGTATCGCTCCAAGTCGTGCCGACGGCCATTCTCTCGCGGCAGACAGCCGGCATTCGCGGTCAATCGCTGATCGTCAATCTGCCGGGCAAACCCAGTGCGATCCGCGACTGTTTGCTCGCCGTCTTCCCGGCGATTCCGTACTGCATCGATCTCCTCGGAGGACCGTATCTGACGACCCACGAAGCGGTCGTCCAGGCGTTTCGTCCGAAGTCTTGATGCTCTAAGGCTGTTTCGTCCGAAGTTTACAGCGCGACCGCGAAAACCAGAGAGGATCGTTCCATGAGCGCACAGCATTACTTCGGTCTGCTGAGCTTCCTTCTGCTGATTAGGGCACCGCTGAACGCGGAAGTGCCGGCCGAACACAAAGCCACCGTCGAGTACCTCCGTTCTTTGCAGACCGCCGAGGGGAGCTATTTGCCTGAACCGCAACCGGCCAACGTCGATGCCCGGCCACGAGGTACGCTCCGGGCCACCTCCGCGGCCGTGCGTGCGTTGAAGTATTTTGGAGCAGAAGTGCCGAACCCCGAACGGACGGCCAAGTTTGTCGAAGCCTGCTTCGATGCCCAACTGGGTGGCTTCGCCGATCGGCCCATTGCCGAGGGCGCGAAACCCAACGTCTTCACCACTGCGGTGGGTCTGATGGCTGCCAAGGCTTTGGGATTACCCGCCCAGCAGTTTCGTGCAGCTGCGGTGAAATACCTCAGCGAGAATTGCCAGACGTTTGAAGACATCCGCATCGCTGTGGCAGGTCTGGAAGCCCTAGCAGGAGCAGTGAAGGAACTCGACGACGCCGTATTGCAACAATGGCGCACTCAGGTGAAGCCTCAAGCGACCGACGCTCGCACTCTGGGGAGTTGTTGGGGGGCCCAACTGCGTTTGGGGGTCGCGGTCGAAGAGTTGTCCGGTGGCCCGATGCGGATCAAGCTGTTACAAGCGGGGCAACGCCCAGATGGCGGCTTTGGTGCAGCCCATGCCCCCACTTCCGATCTGGAAACGACCTACCGCGTGATGCGCGCATTTTTCATGCTCCAAGCGCAGCCGAAAGATCCGGCCAAACTCCGCGAGTTCCTGGCGAAGTGCCGCTCGGCTAACGGAGCTTATGCCGTCGAACCCGGCAAGCCGGCGAATGTCGCAGCCACCTACTATGCCGCGGCGATCTATCACTTTTTGGGCGACGCGAGGCGATCGTCCGCGAAGTGAACGCCCCAGCGCCCATCGACGTCCGTCGATGGAGTTTTGAAATCCCTCGACAACGCAAGAAATCACCCGACGACTGGCGTCTCGGCTCTAGGCGAGCCGGGAACGTCCGTGACCGGAGGGAGTTGAACCACCCGACGACTGGCGTCTCGGCTCCCGGCGTCCCCGTCCTCAGTCGGCAACTTCCTTGCTCCATCGAGGTCACTTCCGCTCGAACACCGCTTCAGGAAGCGAGTCGGCCTGAAAAGCGCGGACGATCTGGCTGGGCTGCCGCAGAGCATCGCGGAATTCGGGGGGCAACGCGGGGCCATCGCTCAAACGCCAGCGGGCCGACTGCAACCACGCCTCGCTCCCATCGAAGTATCCCTCGGGGGTGACGATGAACCAATCGGCCGACTCGGTGGAACGAGGTTGCGTCGCCCCACGGAGCAGTAAGCGGCCACTGGCTACGTCCCAGAGCCGAACCACACCATCGAAGCCTCCTGTGGCAGCGACTTTGCCATCGGCGCGTAAAGCGACCGCGAAGACCACCGAACCCGTCGCAAGCGTCCGCAGCACGTTGCCGGTTTTGCCGTCCCACAGACGTGCCGTCTTGTCGGCCCCTGCGGACAACAAGATCGCTCCATTCGCAGAGACGGCCAATTCGTGGACCGCGCCATCGTGCCCCGCCTGACGACGGATGCGTTCGCCACTTTGGGCATTCCACCAATGCAATTGCGGCTCGAAACCCGAGGAAATCACCTGGTCGCCGATCGGCGTTGTTGCGACCGCAAGCACGTCTTGTTCCATCCCGCTGAACGTCAGCCTGCTTTTGCCGCTGGCCGTCTCGACCAGTCGAACCGTGCGATCTTTGCTCGCGGTGACAAACCATTCGCCCTTCGCCTGGAACGCTACCGCGTGCACGAAGTCGGAATGTCCGGCGAAGACGTACTCGGTCTGGCGTTGGGCGAGGTTCCATAGCCGTACCGTTTTGTCGAAACTAGCGGAAGCCAGTCGTTTGCCATCGGGACTGAACGCCAATGACGCCACCGTATCGCTGTGTCCGCCGAGTACCGCGACCAATTTCCAATCGCTGGTGGAATACAGCCGCAGATCGCCCCGGGCCGAAGGTTCGCCTCCTCCCACGGCCAACAAGCTGCCATCGGGAGCGAATTTGACATCGTGGACGGCTCCGAGGACGTTCGTCAGGGTGCGCAGCGGTCGGCCCGAGCGGCAGTCCCACAGGACAACACAACCATAACTGCCGACGGCTAATTGCGAGCCATCGGGCCGAAAGGCCAACGCGGTGATCGGTGCGAGAGGAGCGATCGGTAGCACGGCTTCGATCGGACCGACCTTGCCTTGGATGGCCAGGGAGCGGGGAAGGAGGGCCTTGGTCGGGAATAGGGCATCGCGTTTGCGAACCGCGACGGGCGGACGAATGGGCGTGGGGGCGTCCTCGTCCTTGGGGCGAGCTCCTTCGGGGAGAGAGGCATCGATCCAACGCGCCAGCAGTTGCACCGTCTCGGCGGGGAGGGGGTCGGCGTCTAAAGGCATTCGCCGGGCTAGCGGCGTGCTCGGATGCAGCAGGCGAATCAACTCGCTCTGACTACTTCGGCCCGGTATCACGACCGGACGTTTCCCTCCTTTGCGGATTGCTTCCAGACTGTCGAGCGCCAAACCGGCCGACACTTCGACTTGCTGGATTTTGCGTTCGCTGTGGCAGACGGTGCAGTGCTTCCGCAGAATAGGGCGAACGTCTTGCCAGTACGTCGGCGTCAGCACGGTATTCGGCGCAGAAGATTGGGCCTTCGCTGGCCCCCAGACGCCGATCATTCCCAGGCTCAGCAAAACCCATCGTGTCATCCGTCGGCACCTCGCTAATTACGCTGTCTCCGATCTTTATAGCTTATGGTGGCGCAGGTACGGCACAAAATCAAGCGCCGACACATCCCGCCCAACGACTTTACAGTACCACTCGGTCTGCGATGTTACCGATTTGCCGATCCCCCGGAGAGTTCCTATGATGCCCCTAAACTCGAAAGTTCGTCAGGAAAGGTAACTTCGGACATGCGTCACGTTCTGTCGGCATTGGTGCAGAATCAACCCGGCGTGCTAGCGCACATCTCGGGAATGCTCGCATCGCGTGGATTCAACATCGACAGCCTGGCCGTCGGCGAAACCGATGTCCCCGATCTGTCGCGGATGACCTTCGTCATTCACGGCGACGATGCCGAATTAGAGCAAGTACGCAAGCAATTGGATAAGATCGTTACCGTAGTGCGCGTCGATGACATTTCTTCGGAAAACTTCATCGAACGCGACCTGATGCTGATCAAAGTGAACGCCACACCAGCCCAACGGGTGGAAATCTCTTTGATGGTGGAAATGTTCCGTGGCCGGGTCGTGGATATCAGCTTGGACAGCTTGATTGTCGAAATCAGCGGCACCGAAAATAAAGTGGAAGCGTTCATCGACCTGATGCGGCCCTACGGCATCATCGAACTGGCTCGCACGGGACGAATCGCCTTGGTCCGTGGAAACAAAGGAGCCAAGCCTTCATGAGCCAAACCACCGAAGTGAAACTACCCACCCGACGACTTGATCCGCAATTGGTCGAACTACTGCGGTCGCTGCAACCGGGCCAACGCATTCGCATCGTGCAGACCATCCGCGTGGGCCGTCGGCAATGGCAAACCACCGTCGTCGGTGTCTTCCGCCAGTTGGACTATCTGGCCACGGGGATCGTCACCGAGCGGGTACCGGAAGATGATGTCGTTGTTCCGGTGATCCATTTCACCAAGGACAACGGCGAACTCAGTTCGATTACGCTTGACGAAAAGACCGTCTTGACCCTCGAACCCCCCCGTTAAGCCAAGCCCCCGAGCAGACGCATGCAACCGGCTTCGAGACGGCGACAGCCGGTTGCGCTGGCCCCAGCTTCGAGATTGCGAAGGTATGCCCCACGCGGTTGATTGTGCCATCGTCGGCGGAGGTGTCATCGGACTGACCACGGCTTGGTTCTTGGCAGAGGCGGGACAACGTGTCTTGGTCTGCGAACAGGGGGAAATCGGCCGGGAAGCCTCCTGGGCCGGTGCGGGGATTGTGCCTCCGGGGAATTTCGCACGGGCGACCACTCCCTACGACCGCTTGCGCGCCTACGGAGTGGAGCGATTCGCGGAAGTGTCCGCCCAACTTCGCGAGCAGACCGGCATCGACAATGGCTATCGCCGTTGTGGCGGAATCGAGTTTCTTCCTGCCGAAGCTGCCGAGGAATTGACACAACCTTGGTGCCAAGAGGCGATTGCTTTCGAGCGGCTCACGACCGCCGAGTTGCAACAACGCTTCCCGACCATTCATCCGCCGGACGCAGCGGCTTACTGGCTGCCGGACCTAGCCCAAGTACGCAATCCCTGGCATTTGCGAGCCTTACGCACCCGCTGCGAACAAATCGGGGTGACTTTCCGGCCCCATGACGCCGTCGTCGGCTTCGAGCGAACCGCGACGCGAGTGACGGCTTTGCGGTTGGCGAACGAGCAACGGATCGTCGCCGAGCGATTTCTGATCGCTTCCGGGGCTTGGACAGATGGCCTGCTGGCCGAGTTCGGCATCCAATTGGGGGTTCGGCCGGTGCTGGGGCAAATCGTGTTGGTGCGCCTCCCTCAGCCTCCTTGTCGCCCGATCCTGTTGGCCGGCAAATGCTATGTCGTCCCCCGCGACGATGGCCGAACGCTGATCGGCTCGACCGAAGAACCCGAGGCCGGCTTCACCAAGCGAACCACCGCCGAAGCGCGACGCCAATTGCTCCAGTTCGGCACGCGTTTGCTGCCACAATTGGCCGAGGGGGAGGTCGAAACCACCTGGGCGGGGTTGCGTCCGGGATCGCCCGATGGCATGCCGTTTCTCGGGCCGCTGCCCGGCTATGGCAATGCCTGGGTCGCCGCGGGGCACTTTCGCGCCGGCATTCAACTGTCGATCGGCACCGCGACGCTGTTGACCGATCTGCTGTTGGACCGCCCGGCGCTGATCGACAGCCAGGCGTTTCGGCTCGATCGATGCCCCCAAACCGACTTCCGCCCGGCGTTTCGCTCCTGACTCCCCTGAGAGAGTGAGCCTGTGTCCATGATCGCGGTTCGATTTTTCGCCTGCTTGCTCCTCTTCCCCGTTGCTAACTCTTCGCGGAGCCGACGCCCATGAAGGAATTGCCGCTGGAGGTTCCTTGGCTAACTGCGGATCTGCCGGGCATCGGTGGACGGATCAAGCATCTGCCCGACGATTTCCAGGTGGAGGAAATCGCGGCCTATGAACCGGTGGGGCACGGCGAGCATCTGTTCGTCTGGCTGGAAAAACGCGATCTCGGGACGGCCTATTTCCAACGTCAGATTGCCCAACGGTTGGGGGTGGCACCAGGAGATATTGGCATGGCCGGTCTGAAAGATCGGCGTGCCGTCACCCGGCAATGGGTGTCGCTCCCCACGACGGTCGAAAGTCGGCTGGGGCAACTGGAAGGAGACGGCATTCGCTTGCTGGGCGTCAGTCGGCACACCAACAAACTCCGACCGGGGCACCTTCGCGGCAATCGCTTCGTCATCCGTATTCGTGAACCGCGGGCCGAGGTGCCGCTGACGCTGATCGAAACCATCGTGCAACGCTTGCGGTCACTGGGATTGCCCAATTTCTACGGCCCCCAACGGTTCGGGCATGCCGGCGAAACGGCCCAATGGGGGTTGGCCTTGTTACGTCAGGAGCGTATTCCCGCCGCTGCCGACGGACGGCGACCGAATTTGCGTTCGCCCTTTTTGCGGAAGTTGGCTTTGTCCGCAGCCCAAGCCTTGCTGTTCAATGCTTGTTTGACGGCACGCCTGCGCGAAGGGTTGTTCCGCACGGTCTTGCTGGGCGACGTGTTGGCCAAGTGGCCGATGGGCGGAATGTTCACGACCAGCGATCCGACGACCGAACAACGACGTTTCGACGCCCGCGAACTGGTCATAGCAGGACCGATCTTTGGCCGCAAAACCTTCCCAAGTAAAGACTTGGTTGCTCAACGCGAGCAGGCCATCCTCACCGAATTCGGCCTGACGCCCGAGGCATTCGCTGGCTTTGGCAAGTTGCTGCAAGGCACCCGACGGCATTACCAGATCTACCTTGACGATCTGTCCGCGACGGTGGATGCCGAAGGTGTCGTTTTGCGTTTCAGTCTGCCGGCGGGGAGCTACGCCACGGTGCTATTGGGCGAGTTGATGAAGACCGATTGCCGCGCTGCCGACGAAGAATTGCCCGAAGCATCCGACTAGCGGCTGCC
>CALEEC010000201.1 GCA_937949245.1 uncultured Gemmataceae bacterium
TGGTGCTGCTGTTTGGTCTGCTAGCGGGGCCATTGGTGTTGCTGCTGCGGGTCAGTTGCTTCGAGTCGGCCGGGGGCATCGGTTTTTTTCGCGAACAGACTTGGACGCTGCAGCATTATTATGCTTGGTTGCATCCGGCGAATCACCGCTTGCTAGCCGCGTCGCTAGGGTTCGCGGCGGCGGTGATGGTCGGTGCTTTGCTGTTGGCGTATCCGTTGGCTTGGGCACTGACAATGGCCAGGGAACGAACACAACGGTGGATTGTCGGCCTGGTGCTGTTGCCGAAGTGTGTCAGCGTGTTGCTGGTGCTTTTCGGGCTGCAACAGTTGCTTGGCCCGCGTGGACCGCTGCGTTGGCTGGGAATAGAAGCACCTCTGCGGAGTTGGTGGGCCGCCTGGGTTGCCGAAGTGCTGTTGGTGTGGCCGATCGTTTGGCTATTGCTCTGGTTGGAGTTGCGTCGGATTGATCCGTGTTGGTGGGACGTGGCACGGGGACTTGGAGCAACGCGTTGGCGTGCCTTCCGCGAAGTGACCTGGCCGATGTCGCTGCCGATGCTGCTGTTGTGTGCCGCGTTCGCCTGGGTGTGGGGACTGAGCGCCTTTCTGGGACCGATGCTTCTGGGCCGAACGCAAGATGCGACTTTAGCCGGTGAGGTGATTCGGCAAGCGTTGGAGTACGGCCGATGGCCTGTCGCGGCGGCCGGGGCCGTCGTGCTGTTGCTGCTGATGCTGTTGGGCAGTGTCGCTTTGACCCGCCTGAGGCGCATTCTCTGAATCGCTCGGGAAAGTCCCATGCGTCGAGCCTCTTTCATCCTCTTGTGGTCTCTGGTAATCGCGGTCCAATGGGCACCGTTGGCGTATGCGTTCTGGTTGTCGTTTGCGCCTCACGGGCTGTTGCTGCCGCCGAGCGAGGAATGGTCGGGGCGTTGGTATCGGTTGTTTTTCAGCGATGGCCGATGGATGAGTGCTTTGGGGCGTAGCATGATGGTGTCGGCGGCATCCGCGCTTTTGGCCGTTTTATTCGGAACGCTCGGGGCGTTGGCCCTGCCTCGAGGGCGTCGCTGGAACCGACCGCTGAGCCTAGCGTTGGCATTGCCGGCGCTGATGCCACCCTTGGCCTTGGGATTGTCTCTGCTGCCGACGCTACACTTGGTCCGATTGCAAGGAACGCTAATAGGATTGATCTTGGTGTATGCGTTGCTCGGTGCGCCGTTGGTGTGTTTTCTGGTACAGCAGCGTCAGGACCAAATCGGCGAGGAACTGTTGGCCGTCGCTCGGGGGTTGGGAGCGACGCCTTGGCAAGCCTTTCGGCAGGTGACCTTGCCGCTGCTCAGTGGTACGCTTGTGGTCGGCGGCGGGACCGTCGCGCTGCTGACGTGGAACGAATCGATCTTGGCGATCCTTTTATGTACTCCGCGCACCGAGACACTGCCAGCCGTGATTTGGCCGCAGTTGCGCTACGCTCCTTCGCCGTTGATTGCCGTGGCTGCCGTTGTCAGCGTGGTATCGGTTGGCTTGGTCGTCGTTGTGGGGGGGAGGTTTGGGGGCACCACCAACGCGGCCGCTGCGTCCCCGAATGAGCCGAGGCGATTGGATGCTACTGCTCCCGTCGACTGACGATTCGGCGATGGACGCGACAGTTCGTCAACTGCGGGGTACCAAGAGCCGACGACGCGACTCGTCGGGGGGTTCCAATACCTCCACTGACGTTCCCGGCTCGCCAGGAGCCGACGACGCGACTCGTCGGGTGAAACGCTGACTAGGTTTTGCGTCGCGAACGCTGGAACTGCTCATCGGCAATCGTCCCCACAAGAAGGGTCAGGCCGATCACCAAAGGAATGACGGCACTTTTGATCTGGGCGAAGTTGACCAGATTTTCCAGCAACGGCAGCACCATCGCTCCGAGTACCATCCCCGGCACCACACCGACTCCCCCCCGGAGACTACATCCTCCCAGTACCGCTCCCGTGATCGCGTACAATTCTTGCGATTCTCCCGCGTTGGTCGGATCGGCCGTGCCACGATCCAGAAACAATAACAGCCCTCCCAAACTGGCGAGGAAGGAACACAACACATACACCCACAACCGTTGCTGCTTGGTAGCGATCCCGGCATATCGGGCCGCTTGCTCGTTGTAACCGATGGCATACCAGTAGCGGCCATACACGCTGCCATGCACCACGATGCCGATCAGCAATGCCAACACCAAAGCGACCACCATTTGCATGGGAAATTCGAGGTAGCCTGTGGCGTTTTTGCCGATCAGGAACAGGCGCAATGTTTCCAACGCGCTTTGAAACGAGGGCTGAATCCGGGTCACGTCAGTCAGTCCTACGGGGGTTTCGGTCAGCCAACGTGCGATTCCGCGGTAGGCGAACATGCCACACAAGGTGACCAGGAACGGTTGCAGTTGCAATTGCGTCACCAGCAGGCCATGAAACAAGCCGATGATAACTCCGCCGGCGAGGACGATCGGCAACGCCAGGTACGGGTGACACCCTTCGCGAAGCATCAAGCCAAAGCCGACGGCACTGAGGCCGACTACCGATCCGATCGAAAGATCAATTCCCCCCGTGATGATCAGCACCGCGACCCCCAGGGTCAGCACGGCATAATAGCCTTGCCGGCTGAACACGTCTTTCAGATTGCGTTTCGAGAATGCGTTTTCAGGGTCGGTCAGGTACAAAGTCAGATACAACAACAGCAACAATCCCACCACCCCAGCCACCGAGCCGAGATTCGACCACCAGCGTGGCGCGTAGTCGCTATCGCTCATTTGCTTCCCCCCGTGGCCAAACGCATGATTGCTTCTTCGTTGAGTTCCGCTCGTTGCAGTTCGCCGGTCAGATGCCCTTCATGTAGGACCGCGACGCGGTCGCTCATGCCTAGCACCTCTTCCATATCGCTGGAAATCATCCAAATGCCGACACCTTCGCCAGCCAATTGATCCATCAAGGCATAGATTTCGCTTTTGGCACCGACATCGACGCCCCGGGTCGGTTCGTCGAGAATCAGCACCGTTGGTTGCCGGGCGAGCCATTTGCCGAAGACCACCTTTTGCTGATTGCCTCCCGACAGCAGACCGACCGTCTGCCGTAAACTGGGCGTCTTAATGCGGAGTCGGCGGCGCAACTCTTCGCCCACGGCCGACTCTTTGGCACGCTGTACCAGCCGGAAGCGGCTCAAGCGAGGGAGGTTCGGCAAACTCAGGTTGAAGCCGACACTGGCTTGCAAGACCAAGCCATGATGCCGACGATCTTCCGGCACCAAGAGAATCCCCGCGGCCATGGCTTGTTGGGGGGAACGAATGCGTACGGCTTTGCCGGCCACGCGGACTTCGCCTTGAGTGATGCGTCGGATGCCGAAAATGGCCTCGGCCAGTTCGGTACGTCCGGCACCGACGAGTCCGGCCATGCCGACGATCTCACCGGCACGCACGCTGAAGTTGATCGGTTGTTTCGGCCCGCCTTCGTAGCACAGATCGCGAATTTCCAACGCGGGGAACCCTGCCCGAGGGACACGCTCGGAACGGGGATAATACTGTTTCAACTCCCGGCCGACCATCAATCGGACCATCGCATCGTGGTCAATCTCGGCTTTGCTCAAGCCGCCGGCGTTTTTGCCGTCCCGCAAAGCAACCACGCGATCGGCACAGCGTTTGACCTCGGCCAAGCGGTGCGAGATGTACAGCACCGTGACACTGGCCGAGCGTAAACTGTCGATCACCTCGTACAGTCGATCGGTTTCGCGTTGGGTGAGACTGGAAGTCGGCTCGTCCATGATCAGCACCCGCGTTTGCAACGACAACGCCCGGGCGATCTCAACCAATTGCTTTTGCCCCGGTGCCAGCCGACCGACTTCGACATCGACCAACGGGGCTGGCAAGCCGACGCGTTCCAGCAGAGCCAACGCCTGACGACGCATCGCAGTACGGTCCAACCACCGTAGCGCCCCGCCGACTGTCCGTTCTCGTCCCAAGAAAAGGTTGGCCGCGACGCTCAGGTTCTCGACCAGGTTGAGTTCCTGGTGAATCAGACTGATGCCAGCTTGCATGGCATCGTTGACATCGCGGAATTGCACGGGTCGACCGTCCATCCACAATTCGCCCTCGTCGGGGACGTAGATGCCGGCCAAGATTTTCATCAACGTCGATTTGCCGGCTCCGTTCTCGCCAATGATGGCCACCACTTCGCCGGCGTCGGCCTGCAGCGAGACGCCGTCAAGGGCGATCACGCCAGGGAAGCGTTTGCGGATCGCTCGAACTTCCAACAAGGGCGGCATAGGGGCATCCGATCTTAGGCGGCATGGCAGGGATTATGAAATGGCCCCTCTTCGTCGTCGGCTTTCGGACCTGCGACGAAGAGCAGACCCACCGTTAGCTAGTTGGGGAAGGCATGCTCGGCTACGGCTACGAGGCGTTTACTTGGCCGAGACGCGTTTTTTCCCCGTCAATTCGTCGGCCAAGTCGTCGGCATCGTAGACCTTGCGTAGCGCTTCCACGATGGCACGCGAATCGACCGAGACGGCCCGGGCCAGTTCTTCATCAAAAATGAAGTCCAACACCAATGAATGAATGTTGCCGTCGAAGATCAGTCCGACCACCTCAGCATTGGCGTTGATCACCGGCGAGCCGGAATTGCCTCCGATAATATCCGCCGTGCTGACAAAATTGAACGGGGTCTTCAGATGGAGTTTGTCTTTGCGTTGCTCCCACCGCGGCGGCAAATCGAACGGCGGCTTGTTGCCATGCTCTTTCGATCGTTCGTACAAACCGGCGAAGTCGGTGAATGCGGGAATCTTTTTGCCGTCTTCCACATAGCCTTTAACCACGCCGAAGGCCAAACGGAGGGTGAAGGTGGCATCGGGGTAGGTGTTGTCACCGTCCAGAGCATAGCGTGCCGCGGCCAGGGCGGCGTAGGCTTGGCGTTTCGGTTCATCGACTTCCGTCTCGAAGGCTTTGCGGACTCGGCGAGCCTCGGCATCGACCAGCTTGGCCAGAGCGATCATCGGGTCGTTGCTGGCATCGATCGCTTTCTGACCGCCTTCCCACAGAGCTTTGCGTACCGCGACGTCTTTCAACTTGGTGCCGCTGATGCATTCAAAAGCTCGCTGCCGTGGCGATTTGCCGTCGAGTACCTGAGCCACCAACGGATGCGACAGCCCCAGTTGATTGACCAAAAACGTCAGCCCGTCGGCCAGTTTGAGCAACTCGAAGTCGTCGTAGATCGGCTCATCGGAGAACAAAGAATGCTCCAGCGACGCCAAGCGAGCATCGCCGAATTCGCGGAGGCGTTCGCCCGAGGGTTTCGCCTTCTCGGCCGCTCCACGAACTAAGGTGCGAGCGATGGTGAACAGCGCTGAATTGAAGCCGGCCCCATTTTCCCACAGGGTGACTTCTTTGATCAGGGCCGCGCGTTTCTTTTCACACTCGGCGATGATGTCGAACGCTTTGGCTGCCGCTTGCAGTTCCGGTTTGGTCGCTTGGGCCACGAATTCGCGCAAACGCTTTTCTTCGGCTACTTTGCGTGCCATCAACTTCGGATCGAGCAAGCCGTTCAGCCCACCAATCCGGGCTTTGCGGCTGTTTTGCACGCTGAACAATTCATCTTTGGCACGCCGACGATTTTCCTCGCTCCGTTCGCTCCAACTGCTGTAGAGGACTTCGAGCCGATTCAGTCGGCTCAGCAGAAACGGATAGCCGACATCACGCAGATATTCCAACTCAGCGATGGTGTTTTGTCGGTTGGTGCGTCCAGGATGGCCGGAGACGAAGATCAACTCGCCGTCTTTGGCTCCGTTGGGCGACCATTTCAGATAATGCTCAATTTTGGCCGGTTTATCGTTTTCGTACACGCGGAAAAAGCAAACATCCAGATCATACCGGGGATACTCGAAGTTGTCGGGATCACCGCCGAAGAAAGCGATTTGCTGTTCAGGAGCGAAGACCAAACGGATGTCGGTGTATTTTTTGAAGCGATACAGATGATATTGGCCCCCTTGGAACAGGGTGACCACGTCGGCACGAAGATTTTTCGCCGCATCGGTGGCGGCCTTCTCGATGTCGGCCATCACTTGCCGACGTGCCGCGAAGGCCTCGGCCAAGCTCATGTTCGGCTTGACGGCGGCATTCACTTTCTCGGTGACATCTTCGATGGACAGCAGAACGTTGAGTTCCAGCCCTTTGCACTTGATTTCCTCGGCCAGGGTGCGAGCGTGGAAGCCGTCGCGGAGGTAGTTTTTCTCGGGAGTGCTCAGCTTTTGCAGATCGTCGGCACCGACGTGATGATTGGTCATCACCAAGCCATCGGGCGAGACGAACGACCCGGACCCACCACTATTGAAGCGGACCG
Source organism: uncultured Gemmataceae bacterium (assembly GCA_937949245.1). Lineage (GTDB taxonomy): Bacteria > Planctomycetota > Planctomycetia > Gemmatales > Gemmataceae > CALEEC01. The sequence continues at coordinate 6,350 of CALEEC010000201.1, forward strand.
AGGCTTTCTGCACATGTTCCAGCCAAGCATCGGTGACGTTGAAACCGTACCGTGTCTTGAGCAATTCTTTGGGCGGCTTATTGAACAGCCACATGCCTTCATCGCCGAACACAGGAGAACTCATCCAAGCGGCTCCCCACAGGGCCAACAACGTAGCAGACCAGTAGTTGCGTGATTTCATATACGGACCTTCCTTTGCCGATACGCTTCTTCCGTTTCGCAGACCAGCGCGATCGCCCGAATCGAACGGAAGATGCGATTATTCTACGAAATGATAGCCGAACGCAACTGCGAGGTGGAATGGACCTGCGATGGCCATGGAATGACGTCGTCGCCTAGGTTCCTACGGCGGATGTGGACGTGGCGAGTGACGCAACGGCGCGTATCAGGCACAGCGGGCTTATACCCGCCGCTGGGGAGAAGTCGAACGCACCACGCCAACGCTATACCAGCTTGGACCACAAGACCACCACGGAACGCGGACCTACCGCGTAATGCGTCCCCGATACCAGCGGGGCTTCCTCCCAGTCCACAATATCGTTCGGCGAGGGCAAACTGGTGTCAATCCATCGATGCCATTGCTCCCCCGCTTCGTTCGGAAGTTCAAAATCCAATCGCTCCCAGTAACTGTTGAAAATCAAGTACGTGACCAACTCCTGCGCCCGAATTTCTGTGCGCAACGCAATACTGTGCGAATGATCGCTCCAATCGGGCTGATGCAACTTCACTCCGTGCCACGATTTGTTCGCGCGTTGCAACAGTTCCATCAAACTGAGCCGTCGTTGTTCTGGCTCCACGCTACGCATCACTCGTCGAGTGAGCAGCAGTTTCACAAATCGATGCACGTCGGCGTGTTTTTGCACCAGCGACCAATCAAACCAGTTCCACTCGGCATCGTGACAGTAGGCGTTGTTGTTGCCGTGCTGGGTGCGACGCACTTCGTCGCCCATCGACAACATCGGCAAACCGATGGCCAGTACCGTCGTGGTCAGGAAGTTCTTCACCTGCCGGTTACGCAACGTCTCAATCTCGGGATCGTCGGTCGGTCCCTCGACTCCGTGGTTCCACGAACGATTGTCGTTGCAACCGTCGCGATTGTCTTCGCCGTTGGCTTCGTTGTGCTTGTGATTGTACGACACCAAATCGTTCAGCGTGAACCCATCGTGACAAGTGACGAAATTGACGCTCTGCTCCGCTTCGCGGTGTTCGTGACCAAATACCGCCGGACTGCCCAAGAACCGATCGGCAAAGCGACGCACCGCTCCGGGATCGCCTTTCCAAAACGAGCGCACATCATCGCGGAATCGGCCGTTCCACTCCTTCCAAGCATCGCCGACGAAGGTGCCGACCTGATACAACCCTGCGGCGTCCCATGCCTCGGCAATCAACTTGGTGCCGGCCAACACCGGATCGGATTCGATGTCCCAAATGACCGGCGGATTGGGCAGCACATGCCCCGACGAGTCTCGCGACAAAATCGACGCCAAATCGAAGCGGAAGCCGTCCACATGCATCTCTTGCACCCAATAACGCAACGAATCGACGATCATCCGCCGAACGATCGGATGATTCGCGTTCAGCGTGTTGCCGCAACCGGAGTAGTTGGCATAGCGTTCGCCGTCGGCTTCGAGGATGTAGTAGGTCGGATTATCGATCCCGCGAAAACACAACGTCGGCCCGCCTTCGCCTCCTTCGGCAGTGTGATTGAACACCACATCGAGGATGACTTCGATGCCAGCCCGGTGCAGGGCTTTGACCAAATCGCGGAATTCGTCGATGGCCCCCAGCGGATCTTGGCGAGAACTGTACGCCGGGTGCGGTGCGAAAAACGAGACAGGTTGATAGCCCCAATAGTTGACCAGTCCTTCGGGGCAAGCCCAGCGATCGAAAGCGAAGATCGGCATCAGTTCGACTGCGGTGATGCCCAAATCTTGCAGATACGGAATTTTCTCGATCAACCCGGCGTAAGTCCCGCGAGTTTGCGGCGAAACGCCTGAGTTCGGATGCTTGGTGAAACCGCTCAGATGCATTTCGTAAACGATCGACCGTGCTGCTGGCAGACGCAACGGAAAATCCCCTTCCCAATCGTAACCGCTCGGATCGACGACCACGCTTTTCATGGCCGTCGCGGTGTTGTCGCCGGGCTGAGCGGCCCATTTCGGATGATAATTTGGGGGGATGACCACCGCTCGGCTATACGGATCGAGCAGCACTTTGGACGGATCGAACCGGGTGCCAGGGACCGGCACTCGCGGTCCATACACGCGATAGCCGTAGCGTTGGCCGGCACCAATCCCCGGTACGAAGACATGCCAATAATAATAGGTGTGATGTTGCACCGGATCGAATTCCACCACTCGGCTTGGTTGGGCAGAGTCGTCGGCATCGAACAACAATAATTCCACGCGCTCCGCATGACGCGAGAACAGGCTGAAGTTGACGCCTCCATCCTGTACGGTAGCGCCTAAAGGATACGGATGACCAAGAGAGAGGAACGTATTCATCTCGCTGTGCCACTGGTACGAAAATGGACTGGCCTGCCGAGACCAGAGCTCGGATCTCTGGGTTGCTTCCAGTTTCCAGTGTAGCGAAAAGGCCGAGCAGCGGGATAGAAGAAGAAGACCGACGTCTTCGCGACCTAAATTTTTTTTCGCTGGTCGATTTTCCAATAGCGAGAGAGCCGAGCCAGGGGATGGAAGTTTTCGCGGATTTCGGCAGGATCTGCGCGGTTGGTGCGGTTCGCAGCGAGAGCATCGGCAAGTTCGTGGCTGCTTGGTGGGAGCTTCGCTTGACCCCGAGACCCCTACGCTCGAAAATGACGACGGTTGCTCTTTTCCCGCCCGCTCGAGTGAGTCCGAGGGCCAGACATATGCGTTTTCTGATACTCGGCAACGCGAGCAAGCCGCAAGCAGTAGAGACGGCCCAACTGTTGCACGCCGTCTTGGCCGATCACGGTACAGTGGTGCTGACCGATCTGCACCAAGAAAAAGACCTCTCGCAAGTGGAAGCGGACTTGGCCTTGGTGCTGGGAGGCGACGGGGCCATTCTGCGGGCAGCTCGGCAGATGGGCTATCGCCAAGTGCCGGTGCTGGGCATCAACTTGGGCAAACTAGGCTTCTTAGCCGATCTGTCGGCCGAAGACGTGGTCGCTTGCTTGCCGCAATTGCTGGGGCACCAATATCATACGACGCAACATCTGATGTTTGAATGCGTGGTGGAATCGCCCGCCGGCACGCAGACGATCTTGGGGCTGAACGATGTCGTCGTTCATACGGGTCCGCCGTTCCATATGCTGGATCTGGAACTGCGCATCGGCGACGAAGCGGTATCGCGGTTTTCGGGCGATGGGCTGATCCTCAGTACGCCGGTCGGCTCGACAGCCCATTCGTTGTCCGCAGGGGGGCCGATCCTCGGCCAGGAATTGCGGGTTTTCGTGATCACTCCTATCTGTGCCCACACCTTGACCAATCGCCCTCTAGTCGATTCGGCCGAAAAGGTCTACACCATTTCTGTAAGACGGGGCGAGAGCGTCTGGCTTATTGTTGATGGACAAGATGTGTTCCCTTTGTCCATGCATCATCGCGTGACGGTTCGCCAAGCGCCGGTCCATTTCCAGTTGGTCAAGGTGCCTGGACGAACCTATTATCAGACGCTGCGGGACAAGCTCCGTTGGGGAACGACACCGCATTACCGTATCGACTCGAATCCGCCGCCGTAAGCCGAACACGCTAACGCCTTGCTTGGCACGCGGTCTGACTATGAGCGATCCGTGAGCTAACGCCTATGGAATCCACGTTCTTGACGCTTTGGCTTTCCGGCCTGGTGCTGTGCTTGATCCAATGTGTAATCGCTTTGCCGTGGATCTGGGCCATCGATCCATTGGCGTTTCGGCAGTATCTCAAAGAGCCGAAATCGTGGGCTCCGGGGGCGATCGGCGGACTGCTGGTCGCCGGTTTCATGCTGGGACAATTCATCTCGTACAAAGCCGACGCCGCGGTATTGCAGTTCTACGGTCGCTGCTATGGGGCCGTGCTGCACCTGCAATTGATCGTGGACGCGATGATCTTGCTGCCGTTGCTCCTGCTGCGGTTATGGCCCAAAGGCGGAGCGGTGGCCCTGGCCGCCTATCGCGAAGCCTGGCGACAGCCGATGTTCTGGCTGCTGACCGGCGTCTCGATGCTGTTGCTCTTTGTCTCCATGGTCGTCCCCTACTTCACTTTCGGCGACGACTACAAAATGATGAAGCAGATCGGCTTCGACCTGACCATGTTGGCCCCGGCCTTGTTCGGTGTGTTAGCGGCCAGCATCTCGATTAACGAAGAAATCGAAGGCCGAACCGCCATCACCGTCATGAGCAAACCCATTACCCGACGCCAGTTCCTGTTGGGCAAAACCCTAGGAATTCTGCTGTCCGCCGGGGCGATGACCCTTCTTCTGGGCTGGACTTTGAATTGGGCCTTGTACATCAAGCCCTACTTCGACAAGTTGGAAGAACCCAACGACACCATGGCCTTGCAAGCCACCGCGGAACTCGAGCCGACCTTCCAACGCCTGGCCCTGGAACCGTTGAGCGAAGAACTGACCAAAGGGGCCGCGGCTTGGGGTGGCGAATCGTTGGCCCAACACATCGGCTTGTTGCTGGGCTTCGGGCAAGTGATGGTCATGGTTTCGCTAGCGGCCGCCTTCGCGACCCGGTTGCCCTTTGTGGTCAATCTGGTCGTCTGCTTGGTGATTTTCTTCCTGGGGCACCTTTCGCCTCAAATTGTCGAAGAAACCCGACGAGCGACGCAGATGGGCGATTCGTCCCCCCTGCAACTGGTCGGCTTCTTGGCTCAGATGTTCAACGTAGTGCTGCCGGCGTTGGAATTCTTCAACAACGGCCCGGCGATCATCCGTGACAATCCGCTCGATCTATGGGACTTCGCTCGCTATGTGCTGACGGTGACCGGCTATGCCGTCATGTACACCATTATCGCGGCCCTGATCGGCCTGATCCTGTTTGAAGACCGCGACTTGGCCTAGGCTTGGTGGACGGTGCCGCGACCGGGCTTATTTAGGGCTAGATGAACCGCGGCACGCCCTGAGTTCAGGGTTAGGCCCAGGCGTCGGCCACAAGGCACCTGCCCGGCGTTGATCCGCTTGAGGTTGACCCACGGAGGCGTTTGCGACACAATCCTCGCGGTAGTATCGGCCTGCTAGGCCGTTTCGGGACGATTCCGCGAGGGCTTGGTCATGCAGCGACCCGTTCGAGGACATTCGATTCCGCTGTCGGTGGGACGAAAATTAGTCCTGGAAATTCTGCACCACGCCCGGCAAGTGCCGTCGTTGCCGTTGGCCCGTGATTGCGATCTCGCCCCGTTGGCCCGCGCTCGGCAGAAAGTCGAAGCGCCCCCCAGTTGGATGGCTCTGTTCATTCGCGCGTATGGTTTGCTGTCGCAGCGGGTGCCGGAGTTACGTCAAGCCTACCTCCCTTGGCCTTGGCCGCGTTTGTATCAGCATCCGTTTTCCAACTGCGTTGTGCTGGTCGAACGCGATTGGCAAGGTCAGCCCACGGTACTTTGTGGCAAAATTCACGCCCCCGAATGTTCGAGCGTCGCCCAGATCGACGAACATCTCCGCCGCTTCAAACAAGACGAGGTCTGGTCGATCTCGCCGTTCCGGCAATTTCTCCGTTTGGGCCAACTTCCCTGGTTGTTGCGGCGGTTGGCCTTTTCGTCGTCGTTGTACTTCAGCGGTAGCAAACGGGCCAAGCGGTTCGGCACCTTCACCATTTCCAGTTTGGGCAATTTGGGGGCCGAGCAAATCCATCCATTGTCGCCGTTGACGACCTATTTCACCTTCGGCCCAATTACGGCCGAGGGGGGAGTGACGTTGAAAATTGTGTACGATCATCGGGTGATGGATGGTCGCTGTGTCGCTCGGGCATTAGCTGAGCTTGAAGCGATCCTATGTTCTGCGGTATTGGACGAAATCTCAGCACGGCGACGGGCCGCCTGAGCCTGAGAGTGGGCGTTCACATTTCGGGGAGACGCTGGCCATGCCAACAACCCTGCCGCGTAACTATTGGCGCGAAGATGCCTGCGCCAAAGCTTTTTGGAATCAGAAGGATCTGCCGCCCTATCAAGAGTTACTTGCCGATACGATTGCTTGGCTTCAGCCGAAACCCCACGAACGCTGGCTCGATCTGGGCTGTGGCAGTGGTCCACTGACCAAGGCTCTGTGGGAGGTTTCGCAAGGTCGTCTTGCGGAAGTTCTTGGAGTCGACGTAGCTGCGATCAATGCCGTCGCTTACGCTCGGCTACGTCAGCAAGCCGGCCCCACGGCGAGCGAATGCATCCGCTTTCGCCAACACGATTTGAGCCAACCGTTCGACTGGGCCAAGTCGGAGAGTTACGACGGCGTGGTTTGCGGCTTGGCCCTGCAATATGCCGAGCATTGGAACGAACGCGAACAACGCTGGACTGAGGAAGGCTATGACCGCGTCTTGGCCGAGACGTTCCGCGTGTTGAAGCCCGGAGGCCGATTCATTTTTTCGGTCAACGTCCCCAACCCGGGGTGGGGGACGGTGGCTTGGCGGTCGTTGGCCGGTGTCTTCACGGCCCAACGGCCCCTTCGCTATTTGCAAAAGGCCTGGCGGATGTACAGTTACGGTGCCTGGCTGAAAGAACAGGCCGCCGTGGGACGCTTCCTCTATCTGCCCGCCGAGACGATTGTCGATAAACTCAATTTGACCGGTTTCGTCCAACTCCGCTGGAAGCTTAGTTACGCCCAGCAAGCGTATGTGTTTCGTTGTAGCAAGCCGCGATGGTAGGCGCAGTGCCTGATGCTCCGTTGCTGCACGTCGAAGGCACGGCATTGCGCGACGCAACGCCAAGAGCCGACGACGCCAGTCGTTGGGTGTTTTTTCGACGAGTCGTCGGGGGGAGCGGAAACCCCCGCGGACTGGCGTCCACGGCTCCTAACGTCGTGAAAAATCCAACGAGCCGACGACGCCAGTCGTCGGGTGACCGTGACAATCCGGCGACTCACGTCGGCCGGCTCGCCTGGGGATACCAGAGGATCGGCTTGCCTCGGGGCCATGGTGTCGATTCGGGCAGGTGCCCATGCTGAACAACGCTCGCATCGTCTTGGTGCGAACCCATTACGCCGGCAACCTCGGTTCGGTGGCCCGGAGCATGGCCAACTTCGGCTGTGAGGATCTCGTGTTGGTCGCGCCGTTGGCCGATCCGCTCAGCGAGGAAGCACGCCGACTCTCGACGCACGGCGAACCGATCCTGCGCCGTGCCCTTGTCGTGGCCGAGTTGGGCGAAGCGATCAGCGATTGCGGCCTCGTCGCGGCTACCTCCGCGATGACGGCTGGGTTGTATCGTGCCGACATCGCTCGGCCCCCGGATGATGTCTTGGCCGAGTACGCTGCCGAACTAGCGACCACGAAAGCCGCCCTGGTCTTCGGCCCGGAACCCAGTGGATTAACCAATGCCGAAATCGCTCGCTGTCATCATCTGATTCACATTCCGACCGCAGCGACGTATCCCGCGTTAAATTTGGCCCAAGCGGTGACGGTGTGCTTGTATGAGTGGCATCGGCAAGTCCGCTTACGCTTCCGCGCAGGGGGGCTTATGCCCACGTCCGCGAGCGAACCGCCGGCCGATCACGCCATGCAAGAACGGATGTTTGCTCAACTCCGCGAAGGTCTGGAAGCGATCCATTTTCTGTACGACGAACGTGCCGATACCTTGATGCATGGTGTTCGCCAACTTCTCGGTCGTGCCAAACCAACAGAACAAGAGGTGCGGATCTTGTTCGGTTTGGCGCGACAACTGAAATGGATCGCTCGGCATCGCCCTGATCCAGGTTCGGCTCCCCAGCCAAGCGAACCATCGGGATGAACCGCGGTGCGAAACGCACTGTCGACAAACGCCCTGCGGCTTACTCTGGCTTTTGCGGGTCCAAGTCGACCTGTACCGCGTGCAGCACTTCGCCGGTCGCATCGTCTTGCACAAAGGCCACGACCCGCAACGACTTGAAATCCATCGGCCGAGCTCTGAACGGTTCCTCCGCCTGAGTCGCGACGCTGTCCAGATGCTGATTCCAGCGTTTTCGCAATTCGTCGAGGTTGATTCGGACGGTTTGTTCCGCTTTCGCTTGCGTCAGAACAAAGCCTTTGACCCCACCAAGAAAGGCGCGCACCACGCAGTGATGATAGCGAATACCGTTGCCTCCCCGATAGCGGACTCGAGGTTCGACCAACGCGAAGCGCAACATCACCTTTTCGCCCGGCTTGGCAAGCTCGCTGACGACGGCTTTGGCTTCGATGTCGGCTCCATTACGGGTCGCGGTCAATTGCAGACGGACAGCCAACGGTTGTTCGAGCGTCTCGTCGATGGCTTCGCGGTAGGTTTGCAGTTTCACCTTGGCCAAATTCAACGACCCACCCCCGGAATCGTCTGGTTTGCCGTTGAAAAAGATCGTCGGCGTGCCGGTGATCTTGTTGCCGTAACTCTCGAACCGAGCAAGGCTATCGGGATTGGCCAACGGATCGGGGCCAGGACGATGCCCGTGATACTGCAACAGAATCACTTCGGTCGGCTTGTAGATGCGTTCGAGGGCGTCGAAGGCCAAGTCGGCCGCGACACACGGGCCACACTCGGCGTTGGTGAACAGTTCGACCAACGTGGTGCGTTCGCTTTTGCCTTTGCGTCCGGGATACGCTTCCACTTTGGCCAAGGGGCTTTTGCGGAGGTACTCTTGATAGTCGCGGACTTCGAGCTTGGCGATTCGGCCCGAGAATTCCTGAGCCTCTTCCGGTTTCCCCGCTTTGCGGAAGACGGCCGCGATGGTTTCCAACGTTTGAATTTGCGTCGCCGGTTCTTCACGAGCCGACAACAACCGCTCGGCCCGGCGTGCCTGATCCAGGGCGATGGCCGCGTAGGCCGGCTGACCGGCCAAGGCGTCGGCCAAACGGGTAGCCGTCTCCCGCTGCCAACGCGGGCCGTAGGCTTCCGCAGCTTTGGTCACACGCTCGACGATCG
>CALEEC010000202.1 GCA_937949245.1 uncultured Gemmataceae bacterium
AAGGCAATCCAAGGACACGTCTTGATTTGTCATGGTGCTGCCGATCCGTTCATTCCCCCAGAGGCGATCGCTGCGTTTGAGTCGGCGATGACTCAGGGAGGTGCTCGTTATCAAATCATCCAATATCCGGGGGCCGTCCACAGCTTTACCGTCCAAGGGGTAGATCGGCGTGGTATCCAAGGACTCAGCTACAACGCCGAGGCCGATCAGAAGTCTTGGGAAGCCATGCTGTCCCTTTTCCAAAAGGTTTTTGCTTAGCAGATCGTTCTCAGATCAGACCTCTGCTCCCCCTAGGAATAAGTCGTTCGGATTGTTCGGTGTCGGCTTCCTTCTCCCCCCACTTGAGCCGATTTGCTCGAGCGACCGATGGCTTATTCCCCCGACGATAGTTTCCGGTCCGCACGTTGCTATGACTTGATCTCAGGAATAGGGCTGCAGTAGATTCCGAGAAAGGATCATCGACTCCGAATCGTCACGTTCGCATCGAAGGAGATAAGCCAACTGTAACGGTTCCATCATGTTCGGTAGATGCGCTTGTCATTCCAAGTGCAGAGTACGCTTTCTGGGGGAAACATTTCTGGTTTCCACGGCAGGTCTTTTCTTATGCCCGATATTTAGGAGGGGCGAGTTGGCCTAGTGAACTCGCCCAAGATTGTTTCCCCCGTCCGAGATGGGTTTGTGGGGAGATCGTTCCTGTTCGGACCAACGAATCGGGGGATCTCTGGGAGCCAGCCTCATGACCATGTTGCGGACGACCGGCAGTTCTCCACCCCTGCTATCGCTCTCGGAATTATCAGTGCCGGTGTTGCACCAACTACCGGCACCATCCCTGCCGGTGTTGGAACAACAACTAGGGCGCGCGATCGCAGAACGCATCGGGCAATCCCGTTATGATCTGTGGTTTCGTGGGCACACCCAGTTTGTTCTTCAAGGGGAAACGTTGTTAGTCGGGGTGCCCAATCTGCACTTTCAGGAATGGTTGCTCGAAAAATTTGGGGACGAAGTGCGCTCGGCAGCAGCGGAGGTCTTGGGATATACCGCCGAAGTACGCTTTGTCATCGATCCCGAGTTGTTTCGTGCGGCACGAGCCGAGCAGGAAGCGGCGAAAAGTCGTTCCTCCTCTCCGTTGGTGCCATCCCCCCGAACGTTTGCCTCGGAGCCAGAAAAAGTTTCCTCCCCGACGGCAGTGGCATCGTCGATAGCTGAGTCGCAGAAGACGTCGATGGCCGAGCCGCAGAAATCCTTGCGTCCGGCACGGCGGTGGCATTCCCTGCAAGACTTCGTGGTTGGTCCTTGCAATCGCGTCGCGCATGCGTCGGCTGTCTCTGTGGTCGAAGAGCCGGGGCAGGGGGCTAATCCCTTGGTTCTTCATGGTCCCGTAGGAACGGGCAAGACCCATCTGTTGGAAGGCATCTACGCGGGCTTGAGAAAGCGTTTCCCAGACCTGCGGGTTCAGTTCGTCACCGCGGAAGAATTTGTCAATCGTTTCGTCCAGACGACGCGTTTCGGCAAGCAGGGGGCTTTTCGTAAAACCTTCCGCGAATGTGGTGCGTTGCTGTTGGATGACTTGAATTTCCTGGCAAAAAAGCGAGCGACTCAGGAAGAGTTTCTCCACACGTTCGATGCTCTGATGGCCGATGGCCGGCAAATGGTGCTAACAATGGATTGTCACCCACGGTTATCGGAGGATCTGCTGCCGGAGTTGGTCGATCGGCTCTTAGGAGGGGCCGTTTGGGGACTATTGCCGCCGGATGCTGAGACGCGCTTGGCTATTCTGCGTGCGAAATCTGCCGCTGTTGCGCCACGGGTGCCCGAAGAAGTGTTGCAATTCCTGGCACGCCAGCTTCGCGGCAATGTCCGAGAATTGGAAGGGGCGCTGAATAGCGTTCGCCACTTCAGTAAAGTAACAGGTCGTCCGATCGATGTGCCTTTAGCGCGGGAAGCCTTGGCGGATCTGCTCAGGCATGCGGTGAAAGTCGTTGGATTAGCCGATGTGGATCGGGCGGTTTGTCGCGTGCTCCGGCTGCCCGACGGGCAGTTGCAATCGAAGATACGCTCTTGGGCGGTCAGTCATCCGCGGATGCTGGCGGTCTATCTGTGTCGCAAACATACTTCGGCGAGTTATACCGAAGTGGCGAAATATTTCGGGGCCAAAACTCACTCAAGTGCTGTGGCGGCTGAGAAGAAGGTGCGTCATTGGCTGGATCGTGAGGAGATCTTGACATTGGGCGAACGCAAATGGCGGGTCCAAGATCTGATTGAGCGGATTGAACGCGAACTCGGTTATTGAATCGGACGAGGCGAGCCGTCGATGTGATTCTACAGAGGGATTGGAATCACCCGACGACTGGCGTCGTCGGCTCCTATGGTTTCGCATAAACACCAAGAGCCGCGGACGCCATTCCGCGGGGGTTCGATGTAGACGGAGGTACTGCCCCCCAAAGGCAATTCTCCAAGAGTCCCCAGAGCAAGTCCAATCAAGTAGGCGCGAAACAAATGCCAGAAGATGACTTCCGTGGAAATCACCTTCTGGCGTTGTTGTTGCAGCCAACAGCAGCAAGAGTCAGCGATTCACGACCGCTCAAGCGGAATCACCCGTCGATCCAACCAATGAGGGCGGGGTATGGTCGGACGGTTCATCCGCGGAGTCGGAAGCATATCCAGGGAGTACAGGAGCGTTGAACTTCACTTCCGCTTCTTGGAAGGCCTTAAAGCCGGTGCCGGCCGGCACCAAGTGGCCGAGAATGACGTTTTCCTTCAGACCGATCAGACAGTCAACTTTGCTGGCCAGTGCCGCTTCCGTCAGCACTTTGGTCGTTTCTTGGAAACTGGCGGCACTGATGAAGCTATCCGATTGAACAGCAGCCTTGGTGATACCGAGCAGTACCACAGAGCAAGAAGCCGGGGTCGGCGGTTCAAAGGTCGGCGGTTTCTTGCCTTCCGCTTCGAGCCGTGCTCGCTCTTCCTCGAAGGCTTCGCGGTTGATCACGCGGCCCGGTTCAAAGCTGGAGTCTCCCGGATCTTTCACTTTGACACATTCGTTCATCAGGCGATCGTTGACTTCCCGGAAAGCGAATTTGTCCATCACCGAACCGGGGAGCAAGCCGGTGTCGCCCATGTCATCGACTCGTACTTTACGCAGCATCTGAGCCACGATGACCTCGATGTGCTTGTCGTCGATTTCCACACGTTGGGAGCGATACACGCCCTGGACTTCGCGCACCAGATATTCTTGCAACGCTTCCACACCGGAAATCGCCAAGATGTCGTGGGGCACCAAAGGTCCGTACACGAGAGGATCGCCGACCTTGACGTATTCTCCCGTTTGCACGCGAGTATGTTTGCCGTGCGGGACTTGGTGTTCGCGCTCTTCGCCGATGGGGCGGCCCGATTCATCTTCGGGTTGAATCCAGATGATCCGCTTACCCCGTTTCCGTTCGCCGAGCCGAACCCTGCCGGACACCTCGGCCAAGACAGCAGGATCTTTCGGACGACGGGCTTCAAAAATTTCCGTCACCCGCGGCAGACCACCAGTGATGTCCTGGGTGCCCGTGACTTCCCGCGGCGTCTTGGCGAGGATGGTTCCTGCCGAAACCATTTGTCCATCGCGGACTTCGAGGTAGGCCTTCTCGGGGATGAAGTACGCCTTGAGAATATTGCCGCGTTCGTCTTCGATCAGGATCTGCGGGTGCAGTTCGCCTTTGTGTTCCATAATGATCAGACGTTCGACACCGCTGGCGTCTTTGTCGCGGCGGAGCGTTTGCCCTTCCTTGATGTCTTCAAAGCGCACCCGGCCGCTTTCTTCGGAGATAATCACCAGGGCATGGGCATCCCATTCGCACAGGAGGGTTCCCGGCGCTACTTGCTGGCCCTCTTGAACTTTCAGTTCCGCGCCGTTTTGAACGCTGAAGCGTTCCAGAACGCGGTCGCGATCGTTCGGATCGAGGACTTGCAATTCTCCGTTGCGGGCCAAAGCGATGTTCTTCCCATCCTGATTCGTAACGATGGTGATGCGTTCGAGGTGGATAACTCCCCCTTTCTTGGTCTTGTGGGAGTTATCGATATCCCCCTTGGTCTGAGCGGCACCGCCGATGTGGAAGGTACGCATCGTCAATTGGGTGCCGGGTTCTCCGATGGATTGGGCTGCGATGATGCCCACGGCCATGCCTTCTTCTACCAGAGCACCGGTGGACAGGTCCATGCCATAGCACAGTCGGCAGACGCCCAAAGGAGCTTGACAGGTCATCGGTGAACGCACGGTTACTTTGTCGATGCCGAGGCGATCAAGGAGTCGAGCCTTTTCTGGCGTGATCATCTCATTTTCGGCAACGATGACTTCGCCGGTCTTGGGATGCGTGATCGTGTTGCGACTGACCCGGCCGCGGATCGCATCGGCTAACGGGCGATCGATTTCATCCCCCTTGTAGATGATGCCCTTGGTCGTGCCTTGGGTCGTGCCGCAATCGTGCATGGTGATGACGACGTTTTGGGCGACGTCCGCCAATTTGCGGGTCAAGTAGCCCGAGTCGGCCGTTTTCAAAGCGGTGTCGGCCAGACCTTTACGAGCGCCGTGAGTCGAACTGAAATATTCCAGCACAGTCAACCCCTCGCGGAAGTTGGACTTGATCGGCGTTTCGATAATTTGGCCGCTGGGCTTGGCCATCAGCCCCCGCAGACCCGCCAATTGGCGAATTTGTTCGACCCCCCCCCGCGCTCCTGAGTGAGCCATCAGGTAGATCGGGTTCAAATAGGGCTGCAGCTTGCCCTTTTCGTCGGGGCGACGATCGGAGGCCAACTCAGCCATCAACTGTTTGGTGATCAGATCCCGCGCGGCATTCCACTCGGCGAGGACTTTGTTGTAGCGTTCGATTTCCGTCAGAGCGCCTTTGTCGCAGGCTTTGCGGAGTTTTTCGACTTCTTTGTCCTTCTCCTTGAGGATCTGCTCTTTGTTGGCCGGGGTGCGTAGATCGGACGCGGCAAACGACAGGCCGGAACGAGTCGATTCGCGGAATCCGGCGACTTTCATACGGTCGAGCAATTCGATCGTTTCTCGCCGTCCCAGCAACTGGTAACAGTCGGCAATGATCCGCGACAGGTGTTTGCTGGTCAGAGGCAAATCATAGAACGCCATCTTAGGATTCAAGATGTCGTTGAAGATCACTCGGCCGACTGTGGTTTTGACCAGGCCGTTGGGAGTGCGGGGCAGTTCTTCGACCACGGTGCCTTTGTCGGTTTTGATTTCTCCGATGACGCGTTTTTCGATCGGCAATCGCACCTTGATGCGGGCATGCACACCGAGTTTGCCTTCGCTCCATGCCTGGAACAGTTCGGCGGGGCTGTGGAAGATCATGCCATCGCCCGGTTCGACCTTTTCGCTTTCCTCACCGCGATTGGCCGTCAGGTAGTAGCAACCCATCACTATATCTTGCGAGGGAGTGATAATCGGATTACCGTTTGCAGGGCTGAAGATGTTGTTGGTCGACATCATCAGCACCGTGGCTTCGACTTGAGCTTCGATCGACAACGGCAGGTGAACGGCCATTTGGTCGCCGTCGAAGTCCGCGTTGAAACCCTTGCACACCAGGGGATGAATCCGAATGGCGTTGCCTTCGATCAGCACTGGCTCGAAGGCTTGGATTCCCATGCGGTGCAGCGTGGGGGCACGATTCAACAGTACCGGATGCGATTTGGTGACTTCTTCGAGGATGTCCCAGACTTGTTCATCCTTGCGTTCCAGCATCTTTTTGGCCGACTTGATCGTGTCGGCATGCCCCAATTCTTTCAAGCGGCGAATGATGAACGGCTGGAACAGCTCCAACGCGATCTTCTTGGGCAGACCACATTGGTGCAGTTTCAGTTCTGGACCGACGACGATGACCGAGCGAGCGGAGTAGTCGACGCGTTTGCCCAGCAAGTTTTCGCGGAAGCGGCCTTGCTTCCCTTTAATCATGTCGGTCAACGATTTCAGAGGACGATTGCTGCTGCCCAGTACAGGACGTTTGCAGCGGCCGTTGTCAAACAGTGCATCCACCGCTTGTTGAAGCATTCGCTTTTCGTTGCGAATGATGACTTCGGGGGCATTCAGATCTTGCAATTTCTTCAGCCGGTTGTTGCG
>CALEEC010000203.1 GCA_937949245.1 uncultured Gemmataceae bacterium
TCGTACCGCGATCGAACCTTGGCACGTCCTGGGAGAAGAACCGGGAGCGGGAGGCACGGTGCGTTACGTCGATTCGTCGCTGGAACGGCTGGAAGTGAAGGTGCGCCACATGACCGATCCGCGGCATGTAGTCGCGGTTAATGGCCGACGCGTCCCGTTGACGGCGACCGGAGTCAACGGCGAGTTCGTGGCCGGCGTGCGTTATCGGGCTTGGCAACCCCCGGCTTGCTTGCATCCGACTATTGGCGTGCATACGCCGTTGGTCTTCGACCTAATCGACACCTGGAACGGCCGATCGGTTGGAGGAGCGACCTACCATGTGGCCCATCCGGGGGGGCGTAGCTACGAGAACTTCCCGGTCAACGCCAACGAGGCGGAATGCCGACGTTCGGCTCGGTTTTGGCCGTTTGGTCACACCATCGGACCCGTCGAGGTGCCCCCGGAAGAACGCTCTCCCGAGATGCCTCTGACGTTGGATTTGCGCCAACCTCCCCCATCCGTCCCGAAAATCGCTCCGAAACCGCAACGAACGGCGAGCCGGCGCAGCGAATCGGCCCCGAACGTGCTAGGATAACTGCAGAGGAAGGCCGTTCCTCCGAACGCTTTCCACGACCTTCGGACTCCTGCGCTTGGAGTGGTGCGGGAGCCAAGATTCACTGCGGTGCTTGCCGTTTGCCCGGAGCCAACGCCTCATGAGCGCCGTCGGTCCCTCGGCGGAGGCCACCAACCGAAACGGGATCTTCCGTCAAGGTTACGTTCCTCTGCCGAACTATTTCGATGAGATGGTCCAGCCGATCGGCGAGATTCGGCCGCATTGGCGGACGTTTCTCGATTCGATCGAAGCGCTGGGGTCTGAAGAATTTCATCGTCGCTGGGCCGAAGCCAAAGACCTGATTCGCGAAAACGGGGTCACCTACAATGTTTACGGCGACCCGCGGGGGATGGATCGTCCGTGGAAGCTCGATCCGATTCCCATGCTAGTGTCGTCCTCGGAAGCGGCCGCGACGGAAGTCGGTTTAATCCAACGCGCTCGCTTGCTTGATGCCATTTTGGCGGATCTGTACGGCCCACAACAATTGCTCCGCGAAGGTTGGATTCCGCCCGAATTGTTGTTCGACAATCCCGGCTTTTTGCGTCCGCTGCACGGGGTGCGTCCGCCGGGCAATCGCTACCTGAACTTTTACGCCGTCGATTTGGGCCGCGATCGCGACGGCAACTTCTGCGTCTTACGCGACCTGACGCAAGCCCCTTCCGGGGCGGGCTATGCTCTGGAAAACCGCATCGTTCTGAGCCGTATGCTCCCCGAAGCGTTCAAAGAATGTCGGGTGCAACGTCTGGCGGTCTTTTTCCGCAATTTCCGCGATCATCTGCGTTCGATCGCGCCGCGTAACCGCGACAATCCCCGCATCGTCTTGCTGACGCCTGGCCCGTACAACGAAACCTACTTCGAGCATGCCTATCTGGCCCGTTACCTGGGGCTGATTCTGGTCGAAGGAGGCGATCTGACGGTACGCGATAATCGCATCTACCTGAAACTGCTGGGCGGCTTGCAACCGGTGGATGTGATCTTCCGCCGGCTCGACGCCGACTTTTGCGATCCGCTGGAGTTGCGTTCCGATTCCTTCCTCGGCGTGCCCGGCCTGGTCCAGGCGGCGCGCAGCGGCAACGTCGCGGTGGCCAACGCGCTGGGCAGCGGGATCGTCGATACCCCAGCCTTGCAAGCCTACCTACCGAAACTGTGCCGGCATCTGCTGGGCGAAGAGTTACGCCTCGGTTCGGTGCAATCGTGGTGGTGTGGCGACCCATTGGCCCGCAGTCATGTGCTGGCCAATCTGCAACACCTGGTCATCAAGCCGACCTTTCCCACGGTTCGTCAAGGTCCGATCTTCGGCGAGATGCTCACCGCGGACCAACGTCGGCAGTTGGCGGAAAAAATCCAAGCCCGGCCGCGAGATTACGTCGGCACCGAACAAATGCCGCTTTCGACTTCGCCAGTACTGGTCGGTCGCAGTTGGCAACCGCGGCATTTGGTCACACGCGTATTTCTGACCGCTCACGAAGCAAGTTTCGCGGTCATGCCCGGCGGACTGACGCGCGTGACGGCGACCCCAGAAACCCTCGTGGTTTCGATGCAAAAAGGCGGCGGGAGCAAAGACACCTGGGTGTTGGCTTCGGGGGCGGTCAGTTCGTTCTCGCTGTTGCGTTCGCCGACTCAGCCGGTCGAACTATCGCGGGGGGGAGGCGATCTGCCCAGCCGGGCCGCCGACAATCTCTTCTGGCTGGGCCGATATGTCGAACGTGCCGACGGCCTGGTTCGGCTGTTGCGCGGCATTGTCATTCGTCTGACGGAAAAATCCGGCCTAGCCGAGGCTCCCGAACTTCCGGCTTTGTTGCGAACGCTCACGTTGCAAACGCGGACCTTCCCCGGCTTCATCGGCGATAGTTCCGAAGCCCGTTTAGCCGCTCCCGAAGACGAATTGCTGTCGCTGATCTTCGATGCCCAACGCAGTGGTAGTCTGGTGCATACGTTGCAATCGGTCATCCGAGTGGCCGGCACGGCCCGCGATCGCATCTCTACCGACATGTGGCGCGTACTCAACAACATGAAACTACGGCCGGACAACGATTGGTCCGATCCGCCGGAAGTCACGCGACGCACCCTCAGCGACGTTCTCGACCTGCTGAACGAAACGCTGATCACCCTGTCGGCGTTCTGCGGCTTGGCCATGGATTCGATGACCCGCGGGCAAGCCTGGCGTTTCCTCGAACTGGGGCGACGCATCGAACGCGGGTTGCATCTGGTGAGCCTGTTGAAAGGCACTTTGACACAACTGACCGCCAACGAAGGCCCCCTGCTGGAAGCCATCCTCGAGATCGCCGACTCCGCTATGACCTACCGTCGGCGTTATCTCAGCAGTTTGCAGGTGGCCCCGGTACTGGACTTGTTGATCGCCGACGAAAGCAATCCGCGATCGATCGCGTTTCAATGGGCATCGCTGTCTGACGCGGTGGACAATCTTCCTCGCGACCCGCAGCAAATTGGCCGAAGCCCCGAGCAACGCTTGGTCTTGGCCGCACTGACGGCCCTGCGTCTGTGTGACATCGATCGCTTAGCCCAAGCCAGTCCGCAAGGAGTGCGCCCTCACTTGGAAGAGTTGCTCAACCGGCTGGAAGCGGACCTGCCGGCTTTGTCCGACACCATCACGCGACGCTTCCTCAGTCATCTGCTGCCGTCGC
The DNA here is from genome assembly GCA_937949245.1 of uncultured Gemmataceae bacterium. Taxonomy (GTDB): domain Bacteria; phylum Planctomycetota; class Planctomycetia; order Gemmatales; family Gemmataceae; genus CALEEC01. Next base: position 3,238 of record CALEEC010000203.1, read on the forward strand.
GGCAATTGGCTTTTGTAGGGTTCGACCGGCACTCATGATCTACCGTATCTCGCACACGACCCGATACACCTACAGCGAACTGGTGTCGCTGTGCCACAATTTAATCCATCTAACCCCCCGCGAAACGCCCCGGCAGACTTGTCGCCGGCACGGCGTGAGCATTGTTCCCTCTCCCGCTGCGACCTGGAACGGCACCGACTACTTCGGCAATCCGGTGATGTTCTTCACCATTCAAGAACCGCACCAGGAATTGACCGTGACCGCTTGGCAGACTACCGAAGTTTTTTTCGCCGAGGTGCCGTTACGCCAACTGTCTCCCCCCTGGGAGGAAGTTCGCGAACGGACGGCCTCTCATCCCGATGCCGAATCGCTCGATGCCTACCAATATGTGTTTGAATCGCCCTACGTCAAACTGACCGAAGAACTTACCGACTACGCCCTGGAATCGTTTGCTCCCGGCCGACCGTTTTTCGATGCGTTGTTGGATCTGACGCATCGCATCCACCAAGACTTCCGCTACGATTCGACGGCAACCACTGTGACCACGCCCTTGCAGGACGTGATGACCAACCGTCGTGGCGTCTGCCAGGACTTTGCCCATGTGGGCATCGGTTGTTTGCGGGCTTTGGGCTTAGCGGCTCGATATGTCAGCGGCTACCTGCGGACGATGCCTCCTCCGGGCCAACCGCGATTGGTCGGTGCAGATGCCTCGCATGCGTGGATCTCGGCGTATTGCCCAGGAACCGGCTGGATCGATGTCGACCCGACCAACGACGTGGTCGCCTCGGAGGATCACATCGTTTTGGCTTGGGGCCGCGATTATGACGATGTCAGCCCGATCAAGGGAGTGATCTTGGGCGGAGGACATCACAGCGTGACGGTTTCCGTCGATGTCCTGCCCATCGAACCGATTGACGGCGTCTCATGAAACGACGCCACATCACGAGACGCCAACGCCAGTTGGCGGGTTTCGCGACAAACACCCGACGATTCGCGTCGTCGGTTCCCGCGTTTTACTGCAGCCATCAATGTGAGTGAGCGGGTTACTCGACGCCCAAAGCGACGCGCACTTTCTGGCCGATCCGCAGTTTCGGCATCTTGTCCAAAGGCTCGACACGCACCAGCACTTCCAGGATCTTCGCTTCGTTGACCAAGAACGGATCGGGCATCATAATGCTGGTCCGCTTGGGCAGAAAACTTTCGGGAATGCGGGTGACAGTGCCTTTCCACGAGATGCTCGAATTGGTGTCGTCGTAAATGATCGCCGACTGATGAGGCAACACGCGATGGGCAAACTCCTGATCGACCTCGGCACGCACCAGCAGTTCGCCCTTGGGTTGGAACCAGAACAACGGCTGCTTGGATTGTGGCCCCACGGTCATGCCTGGCTGCACCAACGAACGTAGGATGATGCCATCGCTGGGGGCACGCAGGGTGCATTCTCTCAGGGCATACTCTGCTTTTTTCAGCAGCGCCGTCCGCGAGCGGAGCAGAGCTTCGGCTTGTTGGAGTTGCGCCTCGGGCCGGCTGGCCTTCGCCAGAGCGAGTTTCAATTGCTCGACTTCGATGGCTTTCTCTAGGGCATGGACTTTCTCACGGGTCATGCGGACTTCGTAATCATTGGTTTGCCCGCTTTGCCGCATCAGCAGCCGTTCGAGATGTTCCAGGCCAACTTGGGCGGCCGCCAGTTCGGCTTGTTTGGCTTCGAGCGCTTTTTGCTGCTGAAGCACCAGCAGCTCGTAATTGTCGATGGCTTGCTTGGCTTGGGCGATTTTGCCGTTGGCTTCGTCGACACCGGCTTTGGCTTCCTCGACGGCCTGAATCGCTAGGGTCGCGTCAAATTCGACCAACGGCTCGCCTTGTTTGACGAAGTCGCCTTCGTGGTGCGGATAGACTTTGCTGATCTGCATCGGCTGCGGAAACAGAGTGGGCCACAGCGGTTGCAATCCGCCTTCGACATCGACGGTGCCGAAGCAGACTAAACCGCGCGAAGCACCGCGTACCGCTTCGCTGCTGTTTTTCTGCGTACCAGACGCCCCCACGGGCCGCGATTGCAGCACGAAGCTGGCCAGCCCCATCGAGCCGAGCAGCAGCAGTACGCCGAAAATCCAGGTCAGCGGACGGATAGACCGGTTCATTTATGCACTCCTCCACATGCCAGCGGAAACCGGGGTAGGCTTTGCCGAGGGTTCCGCATTTTCGAGCAATCGGCCATCCTCCATGTGGAACGAGGTATCCACATAGTTGAGAATCCGTGCATCATGCGATACCACCAAGATGGTCGCTCCGCGTTCATGGGCAGCGGCCCGAAGTAATTCGATCACTTGTTCGCCATGGTGCCAATCGAGGGCACTGGTCGGTTCGTCGGCAAAACAGAAGCGGGGATTTTTGATCAACGCTCGCCCGATAGCCACCCGTTGCTTTTCGCCCCCCGACAATTGAGCCGGCTTCAGATGCATCTTGGCCCCCAATCCTAGTAGGCTGAGCATCTCTTCCGAGCGTTTCCGCGCTTCGCGGTAGGTCGCGCCGTTGCCCCAGCGTAAGACAATCTCCAACTGCTGCCGTGCCGTCAGAGCGGGGAACAGGTTGTAGCCCTGAAAGATGAAGCCACACTCGTTGAGGCGATACTTTTCGCGTTGCTTGGGAGTCATGCTCCAGACATCTTGATATTTACCGTCGTCGGTAATCGTCAGCACCTGGCCGGAATCGGGGGCCAAAAGCCCCGAGAGAATCGCCAACAGCGTCGATTTGCCGCTGCCGCTAGGTCCCATCAGCAACGCTAATTGACCGCGATACAATTCCAAAGACACGTCTTTCAGAGCCGTCGTGCGTATTTCGCCTTCGCCAAATCCTTTGGCCAAAGCAACGCCTTTGAGCGAGGGCAACTCCGGTTGCATGCGCAGTTCCTTTGCCAAGGTGCCAGTTGGATGGTTCATCGCTTCTGCATACCGCATGCTACATCCCACTAGCGCAACAAGTTTACCGGCTCGATTTGTCGCACCGAACGTAAGGCCAGCATTCCCGAAAACACGGCCATCGTCATCGTCACTACCGCGGCCGCTGCCAGCAACCACGTTGGCAGTAGCACTTTGGCCCCAAGGTGATCTGCCCCTCGGGCCAACAGCAGCACCGATGGATAGGCCAAGACCGTACCGGCCATGCCGACCCAAAACGATTGCATCAGCACCGTCCACGACACCCGCCAACGCGGAATGCCCAACGCCAACAGAATCGCGTACTCACGGGCCGAGGCCACCGTCGCGGCGTACAGCGTCTGACTGGTGACCACCATGCCGACCAACAATCCCAACAAAGCCGCGTACCCCAAGGCAATCCCCGCTTTGGTCTTCGTCAGCCAGTGCAGCCGCGAGCGGATCGAAAATTCCTCACTAGTGAACACCGACATATCGGGATAGCGTTCGCGCAGTTCGCGGACCACCTCATTAGCTCCCTGGGGCGAGTCGGCTTTCACTAATAGATAGGTCGTGTGATCCGGTGGATTCAGCCCGCGGAGCAGCGCTTTGGCCGTATTCAGATTGCAAAACACATACGGCCCGGCCAGACTCTTGAGGCCATGCACCAAGCCGACGATCCGCACCCGCTGTTTGTTGATTTCGGCGGTATCGCCGATGCCGGTGACGCCCAAGCGATCGAGTTCGGCTTCATCAACGACGATGGAAAACGGCTCGGTCAGATCGCGGCGTAACTCCGGTGTCAGTTCATCCACCGACCCCAGATTGCCATCGTCGAGATTGCTGCCGATGATGATGCATAGGTCGGACCCGCCCCCAGGTTTGGTCCAGGAGCCGAACATCTGCATGTATTGTTCCGTCACCTCGACATGGTCGATGCCGGCCACCCGCGAAACGAACCGCAACGGAATCGGCCGCCCCAGATCAACGCTCAGCACTTGCGGAGAGCCGATCCAGATGTCGGCTCGGGTATGATCGACGGGAATCGAAGTAATCGAGAACAGCCCCAGCAACAAGCCGCACTGGAGCGAGATCAGTACGGCACTGAACGCGACCGCTAACACCCCCGGAAGGTAGCGTTGTCGATCGTGCCAGAGTGTCGCAAGTGCGTAATCCATCGCCCAATCCCCTCGTTATCCTTCACCCCGAAGCCGCGGCTGAATCGGATGCCGCCGAAGCCGACGAAACCGACGATGCCACCGAGGTCGCCGACGCCGACGAAACCACTGTAGCCGATGAAACCGCCGCGGCCGCCGAAGCGAACGACGGTTTCGGCAAATCGCACAAATCCCCGCGGATGAACAAATGATGCCACAATTGCGTTGCCGTCACGGCGACCAGTCCCATTTCCACGGTCGTTCGGGCCAAGCCCAAGCGGAGTTGCGGCAAGCGTTGTCGCCAATGGTGCACTGCAGCGGGGTCGAACAGGTCGGTTTTGCGGAGCGATTCGCGACTGAGTACCTGATCGATCCAAGGAGCCGACGCGGCCGACGCCAGATGAAACGAATCCATCGGTGCCCGAAACATCGCTTTGCGGCGCCAAGCGATCGAGTACGGCACCCAACGCACCGCCAAGCGACGCAGCAAATATTTGTCACGCAAGCCGTGCAATTTGTACCGCGGATGCAACTGCGCTAAAAACGACAGCACCTCTTCATCGAGAAACGGATAACGCACCTCGACCGAAGAATTCATGGCCACCCGATCGCCCTTGGAACAGAGCAAATGCCCGGCCAACATGGTTCGACTGCCGACGTACAAACCGCGATGAAACGGATGCCAACGTCGCATGTGGGCGTAGTCCAACTCTAATTCGCCGGCAGCCATCCGATAAGCCAAACTCTCGCGGAACTCCGGCTTGTAGAACAGGAGTTTGGAAAGACTCATTAAGCCATAGACATCGAACCACGCATGGGGTCCGCCGAAGGCTTCGATCGCTTGGCGTTGTACCGACCACGAGTAGATCGGCAAACCACTGAGGCGAACCGCCCAACGCCGTAACAGCGAACCGAGCGGCAATCCAGGTACAGCGTCCAGCCAAGACAGCACCCGGTGGATTTTGAACCAGGGATAGCCGGCCAGCCATTCGTCGGCCCCTTCCCCCGTCAGAACGACTTTGAAGCCGTTGGCCCGAACCGCTTTGGCCAACAGCAACAGCGCCGCTGAAGCCGTGTCTACCACCGGCACCTCGGCGGCGCGAATCAATGCGGGGTAGGTATCGCGTACTTCGGTGTCGCCGCAATCGACCACGACCGACTTCGAACCGACGACCCGGGCCATTAGGGCCGCTTCGTGGCGTTCGTTGAGTCCCGGTTTCTGCACCGCGATGGTGAATGTCGGAATGGGTCGGCCTAAGGCTTTGCTGGCCATGGCCACGACGATGCTCGAATCGACTCCCCCACTGAGGTAGGAGACCACCGGCACATCCGCTCGCAATCGGCGTTGCACCGCAGCGAACAGGACATGCTCAAACTCATCGACCAGCTTTTCCGACTCCTCGGCGCTGACGATGCGTTCTTGGCCCCAATCCGGAAAATCGATGCGCCAATAGGTCTTGATCTGCAACGCTTGCGTAGCCGAACTACGGGTTAGGTCGATCGTCAGATAGTGCCCCGGCAACAGACTGCGCACCCCCTCGAAGCAAGTCGCCGGCCCTGGATGAGCAAAGAAGCTAAAGCTATGATTCAACCCAACCAAGTCGGGCTTCGCGGGGACAATCCCCGAGGCCAACAGTGCCTTGACTTCTGAGGCAAACACGAAAAATTCCGCCCCCGCGAACTCCCCCTGGGAAACTCGCTGCACCGTGTAAAACAGAGGACAAATGCCGCTGCGATCCCGCCCCAGAATCAACCGTTTCGCGCGGCTGTCCCACAAGCAAAAGGCAAACTGGCCCCGCAGGTGCGGAAACATCGCTTCGCCGTACTGCTCCCACAAGTGCGGAATTAGCTCCGTATCGGTATGGGTGCGGAAACGATGCCCTTGCGCTTCCAGTTCGGCACGTTTTTCGGGGTAGTCGAACAATTCGCCGTTAAAGACCACCCAAACGGATTGATCTTCGTTGCTGATCGGCTGCCGACCATCGATCAAGCCGACGATACTGAGACGCGTCGACGCCAACGCCAACTCGGGACGCAGCAGGAAGCCATCCTCATCGGGACCACGATGCACGATTGCCGCGGCCATCCGTTGAATGGCCCCTTCCGGGGCCGAGCGTTGCCCGGTCAGATCGACAAGTCCCGCGATGCCACACATGAAAGCGTCGTTCTCCTAACGGATTGTTGACGTTACGTTACTTGCTGCCCAATTTCTCCAGTTCCCCGCTAGGCATCTTGCTGACCGTTACCTTGTCCCGTTCCTCGCTGGGCTTTGGCTGGTCATCACTTCCCCACGTTTCCGCCGAGGGAACGCGGCAACGGATGCATTTCATCGTACTTCCGCACTTTGTAGGCCATTGCCCAATTCATGACTCGCGGTGCGAGTCGCTGCCCTAAATGCAGCCACCAAGCCACGCGGCCGGCCGTCACTTCCTTGCGATTGCGAATCAGCGCTTGGACGATCACTTCGGCCACCTCGTCGGGAGGTTGGGCCCCCTGAAAATCCAGAGCGATTCGCCCTTCGTTGCGGAGCATATGTTTTTCCAAGTCGTCGGCCCGCACTAAGCCGGGCAGCACGACCAAGACATCAATCCCCTCGATGGCCAACTCGTTGCGGATCGCTTCACTAAAGCCGACTATGGCAAACTTGCTGCCGCAATGCTCGGGAAACGACGGTATCCCCCGACGACCACAGATCGAAGCCACGTTTAGGATCGCCGGCCGGAACGCTCCCCGATGCCGGGTGGCACTCTGCTTCAAATGGGGCAACGCCTCCCGAATCATCTCCACGGCGGCGTAAAAGTTCAGTTCGACGATTTTCCGCAACACCTCGGGGGTCGAAGTAGCAAATTCGCCGAAACTCGCCACACCGGCATTGTTGACCAACACATCCAGAGCGCCGAAATGAGCCACGGTTGCGTGGACAAGGTTTCGGCGTTGCTCGGCGTCGGTCAAATCGGTCGGCAAGGCAATGGCCTCGGCGCCGGTCTGGCGTAACTGCTGGGCAAGTGTTTCGAGTTCCTCGCGCGAACGAGCCGCCAACGCGAGTTTGGCACCGCGTTGGGCGAGGCGTTCGGCGGTGTAGCGGCCGATGCCCCGCGAAGCTCCCGTCAACAGAATCACTCGTCCGCGTAGTTCCCGCCTCATCGGTTCCTTCCCGTTGAGCATCTTGGCTATGCTTGCCGAACTACCCCTTCTAGCCAGTATCCCAGTTTTCGCCCTTGGAAACAGCACGGCTTCGCTTGCCGACCGCCTCCGCCTACTTTATCGAGTTTACCCGATATCCCCCATTGGGAGATCTTTTCTCCCGTAAACCGCGGGAAAACTCGTCGGCAGCGCCGGTCCTCACACGCACGATCGGCGCATTCCGCAGACTACCATATGGGCTGTCAAGTGATTAGATGTAGAGAGGAAACACCGATTTGGCCATTTCGGCATCGAGATTATTCATCTTTCTTCGATACATCGAGTGCATTTTTGCTATTCTAGCTATCTTGCTTAATCGTTACTCTTTCTCGGAGAGATCAACTCGATGCCGTTTTTCTCGGGAGAGGTAGCCGTGGCTTGCTCCCAAAGTCGTTGAATTTCCGCATCTTGGGGACGCAATCGCCGGGCTTCCTCCAACGCTTGCCGGGCCAAGTCGCGGTGCCCTAGTGCTAAGCATTGCTCGCCCCAATGCCGATGGGTCTCGGCGACATCGGGGCGACATTGCACCGCTCGCCGTAAACTGGCCCAGGTCTCCTGAGGCTGCCCCAAGGCTCGTTGACACAGTCCCAGATACATCCACGCGATCCCATGATCGGGCTTGCGTTCGACGGTTCGTTGCAACGATAAGCGGGCTTGTTCCAGAAGTAGGCGTCGTTTCTCCGCTTGTCCCCGTGCGGAGCCGAGTTTTTCTGCTTGGAAGAAGCCATTGATGCCGGCGAAGTAGTGCCCCTGCACGCTGGTCGGATCTAGCCGTAAAGCTTCTCGCAAAGCGGCGTCGGCTTCGTCGTGCTGTCCGGTCTGGCTCAGCACTCGCCCCAGAACCAGCCAAGTGTCGGCCGTCGGATTCACTTGGACGTTTTGTCGTAACAACTCGATCGCGGCCGAGGCACGTCCGGCGGCCAGCAACTTTTCGGCTTCCGCAAGGCGTGCCTGAGTGCCGACCTGAAACCGCAGGGCCGCACGCATGAACGGATCAGGCCAATCGGCATCTTCGGGAGCCTCCCGGCTCAACGTCTGATAGTGCAACGCCAACGCCTCTTCGCCCAGTTGCAAGTAGGCGTTGGCTAACTGAAGTGCTGCTTGCTTGCGACAATACGGCGATTGCACGATAGATTCCAAGTAGGTGAGGGCTTCCTTAGGGCGATTTTGCTGCAAACGGAGAATGCCGAGTTGCAGTTGGGCTTTGACGTGGTTCGGATCGAGACGTAGTGCTTCTTGGGCGGCCTGCTCTGCCGCTTCGAGTTGGCCTAGGTGCAGCCGACTATCGATCAACCGCAACCACATCGCGCCGGCCGTGGTCGGATCGGGATGGCCCAGTTGGCATGCCCGTTCGAGGTGACGAATCGCGGCTTCGGGATCGGTTCGCTGTTTCAACACGCCTTGCCAATAGGGCCAACGGGGATCGGTCGGATTCAAGCGTTCCGCTTGGACGTAACAGGTCAGAGCCTCGGCCGTGAAGCCATGCACTCCCAAGACATGTCCATATTCCCCCCAAGCTGTGGCGGATGAAAGTTGCTGGAGTAGCGTTTGCCGGGCTTTACGGATCGCCTCGGCGACTTCCGTTTCCATGTCGTCGTAGGCTACCTCGATGGGCAACGGCAAAATAAAGGCTGACGAACGCCAATAGAGATAGCCCCCTACACCGCAAACGCTCAAAAGCAACAATCCAACGGCAACGCCTCGCCAACGCGACCAACGTGCTGAAACTGTTGTCCCTGCTTGTGGTTCCGACGCCGACATCGCTGCCTCGCGTCTGTCGATTTAGGCATCGACTTTGCCGCCATGATGGTAGAGGAAGTCTTCGGCTTGGCTTTTGGTCGCTGGCGAAGCCTCGGCGTGCTTGAGGGCTTGAACAAACAGTTCGCGCAACTCCCGCCGAGTGGCTTCATCTTCGGTGACATTCAGCAACCGGTTGACCATCAACAGGTTCAAGTGGGTCGGCTTGCGTTTCACCGAAGCGATCAGGTGTTTTTCGTACTGCGGCATCATTTCGATAGCGGTCACCAACGGGCCGGGCGAACCCAGATCACAATCTTGCAGCCGCTCCATGACGCCGAACAAGATCGGCATTGCCGTCTCCGGCGGAACCGCGGCCACCAGCTCGGCCGTGAGTGCCTTCAAGCGATCCAACCCGTCGGCCGTGAAATCGAGAATATCAAAGTCCGCTTCCGACAAAGCGTCGAAATCCGCAGTAATTTCAGCAAGCGATCGAGCCATCGGCACTCACTCAAGGAGAGAGAAAATCTACCACTCGATTCTAATACAATGGCGATGATTCCACCATTGATCGAATTCACGTCCTGGCACGCTCCACAAGCCTGCCGGGCTTCCAGCCACACGAACGATGGCATGATTCTACCATCGCCGACTATCCTAGCAACAGGACGATTAGTTACCGCGCCAATCGGGTGAAGCGGAAGTGAAAAAAGCAAGAATTTCTGGAAAAATGCTCTCGCCAACACCGACCGCTTCCCTCGAAGGTTTCTTCCGGCTAGAGGTCCGCGAGTGGGTCGATGGCAAGCACGATTTTTGGGGCCAGCCCCACCGACCGCTTCCCCATTCCCCGGACGCCGTTCCGCTTCGCGGGGTTTCGGCGCGGGGTCACTTGTGAGCCGTGATCACCGCATAGCCGGCGGCCTGCCGATTGACCACGGCCACCAAAGCCGAGGTAATGAGGGTGACATCTTGCCGCACCATCGACGGGCTAAGTCCTTGCCGTTCCAGCGATTGACCGCAAACGCACACAGTCACTCCCGCCCGACGCAATTGCTCGATCAAACGCCCATTGTCGTTGGCACGCCCGAAGTAATTTTTGAACGTAGCGTCCGCTAATGCCGCGAAGACCGCGTCACCATGCAAAACGATAACGATATCGACATCGCTAGGTTTCAACTGAGCGGTCGCGGCCAGGTTGAGCAGCAACGCCGCACGCTCCAATCCTGGAGCAGCCTTCTCCGCTTCGCCGACCGCGGTCACATCGAAAACGACCTTGGTGCCTTTCTGCGGTTGCTCGGCTGCGTTGGGCAGCGGGATCACGCCGCCGTATCCTTCGATCACCGGATAGATGAGGTTCGGCTTCCGCTTCTCGAAGATCACCAGATAGTTTTCTTTCAACGGTTCTTTGAATTCCTTGACTTTGCGAAAACCAGCTTCTTCGATTTCTTTCTCGAACACTTCCTGCCCGGCGCGAACGTGGTTCAGAATCCACGGGGAGCTTTTGCCGGGGATACGGTGGAAATCGATCACGACCACCCGCCCATCGGGTTTCAAGGCTCGACGCAGCGAGGTCATGGTACGATAAGGAAACTCGAAGTGATGGTAGGTATCGCAAATAAACGCCACATCGATGCTGTTAGGCGGCAGCGAGACCGAATCCGGGGGACAAAGGACGGTTTCGACGTTGGTGATGCCTTGTTCTTGATTGACCTTGGCAATGTGATCGAGGAACTTCTGCGAAATATCGACGGCGTACACCTTGCCTTTGGGGCCGACTTGTTGGGCGAACAAACGCGTGAACAATCCTGTGCCCGCCCCGATGTCCGCGACGTGATCGTTGGCTTTCAGGCCGACTAGGGCGACAATCTCTTTGCGTTTGGCGAAGACCTCGCGACTTTCGCCCTCGAAGGTGCCGGCGTACTTCTGCACATCGGGATTGCGGAACGGTTCGTTGATCCCTGGCCGAACGCTTTGCTCTTGCGCCGCACTGGGCAGCCAGGCGATTGTGAATCCCAAGAAGAAGGCGACCAAACCACGGCTAATCATGGGACGTCTCCGCTATGCAGAGCGAACCGAGCGCGAACGCGACGGAGGGCGAGACTCGTTCCGAGTACCATCATTTATGGTATAACACTGCGGGCAGGAAGTCCACGAAGGCACTAGCGAATGACTGAAGCCCCCCCGACGACTGGCGTCGTCGGTTTCCGGATTGATTTCTAGAGCCGCGGACGCTAGTCCGCGGGTGTTTCGAAAGCACCTGACGAATCGCGTCGTCGGTTCCTTGCGCCTTGAACTGGCAAGCCACCCGACGTGAGTCGACGGAAGAGTTTGAGGCACGACAACGGACGCTTGCTCCCTCTCCGCTCCGAATCATGGGGGACATTTTGGCACTTTTTCCTTCCGATCGCTGGCAGAATAGGTTACCATCAAACTTCGCACGCCGTGTTTTGCCAGATGAGTTGAGGATTTCCCGCCATGCGACGATGGGTCTGCCTGTGGATCATGGGGTGGAGTTGCTGGTACTCGCCTAGTGGAACCGCGGCTCCGCCTTGGCCGATCCTGCCGGCGCAGGCATTACCCAAACCTTTGCCCGACAACGTGTTTCGCTTCCTGGGGCGTGACTATCTGCTTTCCCAGACCGACAAATTGTCCTACACCGGATTGGCACCGGCCAAGTTATTCCCCGATCTTTGCGTTTATCGCTATCGCGTCAGCACCCAGTCGGTGCCGTGCCAACAGTTGGTCGATCAGGGGCTTGGCTATTACTATTCGTATGTGTGGATGGAAGCGGCCCGCTCGTTCGAGACGGCCTTGCGTCACGATCCCGAATGCGCTTTCGCTTGGTATGGACTGAGCAAAGCCATCGAAAAATGGGGCAGAGGCAATGCCATCAAACCACTGGAACGCGCTCAGGAACTGATGCCCCTGGCCAGTCTGCAGGAACAAGCCTTGATCAAAGCCCGTTTGCAAGAAAAGGGGCTATGGCCGAATGTCAACCCCGACGAACGCAAAAAACGGGCGGCCCAAACACTTGACGATTTGCTCACGCTGCACGAAGACGACGAAGAAGCCTGGTTCGCCCGAGCGCAACTCGCCGAGGGCACCGCGGCCGTGCCGTACTACAAGGCGTTGTTACGGCTCAATCCATTGCATCCCGGCGCGAATCATGAGTTGGTCCACTTCTACGAAAATTGGAAGCGCCCGGCCTTGGGTTGGCCGTATGCGGAGAAATATATCGAATCGTCCCCTGGCATTCCGCACGCCTTCCACATGCAGGCGCACCTGGCCACCCGCCTGGGCAAATGGCAAAAAACTTCCGACTACTCCGCTCGGGCCATCGTGCTACAACGCGCCTATCACCGCGAACAGAACGTCAACCCCGCCGACGATCATCAATATGTGCATCATCTGGACATTCTGACGCGTTCGCTGATCCATGATGGCCGGTTCGCCGAAGCACGACAAATCCGTGTCGAATGCGAAAGCGACAAAGTTTCCCTATGGGAACCGTGGTTTCGGCTCTATCTGGCGGAAGGCGATTATGCCGAGGCGTTGAAAGTCGTCGAGCATTTCCGCAAGAAAGACAAGCACCAAGCCGCTTACTTCGCGGCGCTGGTGTACCTGGAGCAAAACGAACTGCTCCGGGCCGCTGCCGAGATCGAAACCCTCCGCTACGAAAGCCAGCGTTCGCGGGCCAACAAACGTCTCGAACTGCGTTTGTGGGAAACTCAAGGGCGGCTGCTGTGCAAGCAAGGTTCGGTCGATGCCGGGTTGAAGCTGCTGCAACGGGCAGTCGATCGGCTCAAAGACGACTACAGCCATCATGCCTGGGGCAACGGTGCGTATTACATGGAAATCTGGGGGTTGGCCGCTCTGGAAGGTGGCCGGGCCGATGTGGCCGAGGAAGCGTTCCTCGAATCGCTGGCGCACGATCCGGGGAGCGTTCGCGCAGCCCTGGGCATGGCCGTGTTGTGCGAACGTTTAGGCCGATCCGGCGAAGCCGAACGCTTTGCCGCGTTGGCTCACAAGTGTTGGTCGCGGGCCGACTCGCACCACTTCGACCGGCTCCGCGAGCATATCCAGAAACTGGCCCTGGCTATCGTCCCCAAGGGCAAAACGCCGATCACCTCGGCCGGATCGGGCAATTAACCCCCAACCGCCCACGCCTACTTCACCAAGGGAACCTCCGATGCTACCACACCTGCAACCATGCTGTTTTGTCCTCGGGATGCTGGGAAGTTTTTGGGGACGCCTGCCCCCTTGTTGTCTTGTCCTCGGGATGCTAGGAAGTTTTTGGATCGGAACCTTCTGTGGGGCAGAGCCTTGCGTTTCGGGACCGCAGGTAGGACAACGTCCTGGCCCCTATGCGTTCACTATCGCCACCGGGCCGGAACGCGGGCAGCCGTTTTGCTACATCTGCGACACTGCCGACAAGCCGGCGATCATTTTCCTGGCCCGTCGTCCTTCGGACGCTTTGGGGCAACTGGTCGCCAAGGTCGATGGTTTGGTATCGACCCATAAATCGGCTCAGTTGCGTTCGTGGG
>CALEEC010000204.1 GCA_937949245.1 uncultured Gemmataceae bacterium
TGCACACGCTGTTGACTTCCGAACGCTCGTGCGTCAATCCGCGTCACTTGCAGTTTCGTAGCGGTAGTCCCACGGTGCTCGCTTTGCAAGAACCGTTGCCCAGCACCGAATTACGCCTGACGCAGCAACTGGGCAAAGCCCCCACGGTGGTGCCTCTGGAACAAGCCCAATTCGGCCTGGAGGTCACGCCGGAACTGCTGAGCGACGGACGCCTGAAACTGCGGTTCGTCCCCGCCGTGCAGCACGGCGAAAAACGGCATTGGTTGCAAAATCCGCTGACGAGCAACAATTTGTCCGGCCAAGGCCAGCGTGCCGTGGAACGCTACGCGACATTGGCTTGGGATTGGACGGTATCTCCGAATGAATATCTGATGATCGGCGCGATTGTTGAAGCGGTCGGCACTTGGGGCGAACGCACATTTGTCGTGGAAGACGGCCCACGGAAGTTGCAACGTGCCTTGGTGCTGCGGGTGGGGCGTGTCGATGACGGAGGTTCCCCCCTGCCGGGTCAAGCGGCGGTACCGCGGGCATCGCTATCGTTGGCTTCCCAAGCCAGTGGGGGTCTGACCGTGCGGAGCGCCCGCCCCTGACGCGCCAGAGATTTCGGCGGATCTCAGCGGAAACTACGGCGTATTTCTGGGTGCAGGAGCAACACCAAACACCACACCCCGACCGGTGTACCACCGAAACAACACCCCCAGCCGATGTTGACTACCGCCCCAATCGCGCCGAGCATCGCAATTGCCCAGAATCGTGTCGTCAGGATAGAAATGCCGCCGCAGCAAGTCACCATGCCGACGCCCAGTGTCACCAGCGTCGGCGTGCGGACTTGCTGGAGGAATTCCTTGGCCAATTCCTGGGTAAGTTGCTGATTCTCCTTCTGCAGAGCGATTTCGTCTCCGAGCAATTTCAACATCCCTTGACGGAAGCCTTCCTGCAGCTGTTCCGGTTGCCCATCGATCATCGCCAACATCAGCGTATTCACACCCACGGTCAGCAGGCCGATCACCAGAAGAAACATTCCAGGGAAGAACAATGGCTTGTTGAACCACCGCGACAGTGCCTGCGGAGCGGTCAGCGTGCCATCGGATCGGCGTTGTGGGGCCAGATAGAACCCCATGCAGTTGGGACACTGCACCCGTTGACCGAACAGAAACTCCGGCACCTGGGCCAAATGTTGGCACAATGGACAACGCACCGGATAGCCCACGAGGTCGTCACGCAGTTCGCTCATCGGATTCGATCGATTCCCTGGCAAGAAAGTCACTCTCGGCCCAGTTCGCGAGGTATAGAATAGCCGCTAAGCCGGCAATCGGCGATGCAAAGGCGAGGTGCAGCGATGCCCGAATGGTTGCGACAACTTTTGCCCGAATCTTGGAGCGTCAGTGACCTGGCGATTTTCGGGGGCATCTTGTTCCTGGTCACCACGGTCGGCAGCATCGGCTTGGTGTTTTTCGTCGTGACTCGGTTACCTGCCGATTATTTTCGCGGTCCGCGGCCTCCGCGATTATGGCCCCGTCTGCCTTGGTGGCTTCGCGGCGGATTGATTCTGCTGAAGAATCTGATCGGTTGGCTATTGATCGCCTTGGGCATTCTAATGTCTTTGCCAGGAGTGCCGGGTCAAGGTTTGTTGACCATCTTGATCGGCACAATGGCCATCGATTTTCCCGGCAAACGAAAGTTGGAGCAATGGTTGGTCCGTCGTCCCGGGATGCGTGCGGCTATCGATCGCCTCCGCATCCAGATGGGCCGGCCACCGCTGCTGCTCGACGATGCCGATGCCCCCTCGCCGGTCAACGCTTCCGCGACAACCGATGCCCCCTCGCCGGTCAACACTTCCGCGGAAAGAACCCATCGTTAGGAGCCGAAGGGATATCGAAGTGAGCGAATAACTCTGCCGACTCACGTCCGACGCTCGCCGTGCCAACAAAACGAAACTCCGTCGACTGATGCTGGACGGCTCGCCAGTTTAGGACGCCAAGAGCCGACAACGCCAGTCGTCGGGTCGAATCGCAAGTAAAGTCCGAGCCACCGCTTCGATGGTGACTACGACTTGGGGTTTCCGAAGATCTCCGCTGATTAGCAAACGCTTCCGCCCGACTCGCGAGACGATCTGCGAGTCCGGCGGAAGACGATTCCTCATCTCCTTGGGAACGCTGTGGAGCACGAAGCGGGACAACCCCTCTCCCTTCCCTAAGAAGACCGCTGCTACTTCCCCGAGAGGACTGCTACAGCGATCAGAAGCGGAAGTTGAAACTCGCGATTGCCTCGATCGCATAGGGCCGCGGACCGACCAACGGCACGCACACGGCAGCACCCAGTTGCGCCCGATGGAACAGGAAGTACGAACCGGCCGTCATGTTGAACTGATCTTGGAAGAAGATCCCCTGCGGATTGAATCCCGGTTCGCGACGATTCAACGGCGTGTTGAGGTGACCTTCCAACACCGGCACGATGCCCGTCAACCAGCGATTGCGATTGTTGTTGCGATACAACCAATAGCCGGCACCCAAGCTATTGAACAGAATCGTCACGTCTCGCGAGTCCGTTGGCACCGACAGCGAACTGAAACCTTGGAGGTACAAGTCACTGCCCACGTTGTAGATGTAGCCGAGGAACGGTTGAATCACAGTTGGGTGGATGTCTTGGATCAAGCCGAAGAAGCGGGCATCCGCCCCAGTCGGCACCGTCAGCACCATACCACCGGACAGTGTGTTTCCGTTGTCGCGGTTGTACAACAGGGCGTACTTGAAAATGATCGACAGATCGCCGATGGTGCTGTCTTGTAGCTGCGTCGGGCCGTACAGTTGCAAGAACGGCAAACGCATCCCGATCGACGCATCCCCATTGAGGAAGGTCTTCTCGAAGCCGATGATCTGACGTTGGAAATTGGTCACGGGCAATCCCGCGATCCCCAGATTGATATCGTTATAGAAGTTGTACAAGTAGAAAACGCGATCGGTCGGTCGAGGCGATTCCCCCTCGGCAATCTTGAAACCGGAAGCCCCTGAAGGAATCGGCACACGAATGTACCTGGAGCGTCGATGTGGTTCAATCGTGCCGTTAGGTCCAGGAATCGTCGAGTAATACGGATTGAGGGCCGTACCCGAGAAACCGATGAAGTCACCGAAAAACGCCGGATTCAGACTTGCCGATGCCTGCGTTCCTTGCTCGGTTGCTTGAGCCGAGGTGTCGAACTGGCTAGGATCAGTGACTGGTTGTTCCGGCAACTGCCCTGGGGTGTCGGCTTTGGGCAAAGTCGGTTGGCTGGGAGTCGTCGGTTGGCTAGGCAGCGGCGACATCGTGGGACAACTTGGGCAAGGTGGGCAATTCGGGACGTTGTAACTGGGCAGATAGCGTCGGCCAGTCGTCAGTTGCAACTCTTGAGCGTTTGTCACACTGACCGTCAGCCCAAGGAGCAATCCATAGCTCCACCATAAACGAATCATACGGGACACTCCTTGTCCACAAAGTTAGGTTCATTCCGCGAATCGAACGATTCCGCGACGAGTCCCGCCAGTTTGGGCGAGTGCAGATTCTGCGGAATTCGCGAACTTTGGTCAACCTATCGTCAAGACTTGCGGCAAAAGTTGATAGCCGATGCTCACTTCTTTGGCTTTTTCCATGGAGCGCCTGCCCCTGTTCGCAGCATAATCATCGTGCGAGGCTCGTAGCAGAATTTTTCAGGGAAAACGCTCTTTATCTCTCAAGCACGCTGATGGAAATTCCTCAAAGATTCCTACTCGCGATGATTTTTCTGCGAGAACGCGAGCGAAAGTGGATATATTGGAAGCCACTGCAAAGAACCCCTCTTTGGGGAAGTCCCCCGTACATCGCGATCCTAGATAGAAAGTAGAACTCTATGACAGAACCTCTCCGCTGTGTGGCCCCGAATACAATCCTCACCGGTTGGGACTTCAGCACCGGCTCGGTCAAATGTCTGGCGTTCGATCTGCAAGGCAACACCCTTGCCGAGGTCCGTCTGCCGACCGAACTATACACCGAAGGCGGTGTCAGCGAGTTGAGTTTGTTCCAGTTGGAAGGTCAAGCACGAGCCACGGTTCGGGCGATGGCCGGGCTGTTGCGCGAGCAGAATCGGTTGATCGATTGGAAAGCCGGCGGCATCTCCGCGACGCATCACACGGCGGGGCGCATTGACGTGTTCGGCAATCAGGTTCGGCGTGCCATCTGCTGGAACGATCAGACCTTGGCCGAGTTTCACGAGTTGGGCCAAGCCCGCCTCGGGGGACCGCAACGGGTACACGAATTGATCGGTGGTCCTTGGGCGGTGCGCTACAGTCTGTCGCATTTGGTCAAGGACGAAAAAACTCTCGCGTTGGCCGATTGGCAGCGGACTTGGCGTATCCTGCCGCATGGACCGGCTGCCGCGGGGTATCTGACCGGACGTTTCGACGCCTGTAGCATCTCCTCCGCGGCCTCCACGGGTCTGCTGGATCTGCGAACCAACCAGTGGTGCCGAGACATGCTCGATGCCCTTGAGCTAGCCGAGTACCGCGAACTGGCCTGGCGTGCCTTACCGAAGTTGGTCGCTGCCGACACGCCCCTGGGGCCGCTGTCGCCCTCGTTGGCTCTCGAAGCGGGATTAGCGCTCGGCGAATCGCCGTTGGTATTCCCTACCGACGACGACCAAGCGGCCGGACTGATCGGCGGGGGAGCCGCGGACGCCGGACAAGTCGCGATTATTTTGGGTAACTCGGCAGTGGTCAACTCCTCAGCTGCGGCTGCCCCCCACTCCGGGACGCTCGACGCGATGAAGTTGAATTGGGGACCATATCTGTGGATGCGTTGCTACAGCAATGGGGCACAATTCCTCGATCGAATCGTTGGACCAAACCCCGATTGGGCTGCCCTGGAGCAAGCCGCCCGCGCCGTGCCGGCCAACTGTAACGGGGTTTCGGTCATGCCGTTTGCCCTATCGGAACCGGCACTGGGGGTGAAACATCCTTGGGTCGAATGGATTCCGCACGAACCGAGCGACATCGGCACCCGATACCGAGCCGCCCTCGAAGCAATCGCCTTCCTGGTCGCGTTGGGAGTGCGGGAACACGAAGCCGCCGGACAATCGATCACCCGTATCACTCTATCGGGGGGCATTGCCAAAAGCGATTTAATGGGCGAAATCTTAGCCACACTCTTGGATCGTCGCTTGGAACGCTTGCAATCGAGTGAAGGGCCGGCCCTCGGGGTTGCCGTCACCGCCTTGGCCGGACTAGAGACGCACTTACGCCGACAGCAAGAGATTGCGGAGCCATTTCGCGTCGGCGATGCCGTGCGCATCATGGTCAAATTCCGTACCCCTGTTGATCCCAACCC
>CALEEC010000205.1 GCA_937949245.1 uncultured Gemmataceae bacterium
TTTGCCGAACTCCACCGGAGAGATGACCGTCTACCTGAGCGAGTTCGGGATACCAGGACTGCAAGGCTTGTTCTCTTTCCGTGGTGGTCGCGTGGGGGGGTATCTGATTCCTGCCAGTGCGGTCTTCAATCGTGGAGGCCGACGCTTCATTTTCCTGGTCGAAAACAACATCGCTCGTATGGTGCCGGTGCGTGTTCAAGTCACCGATGGCCGACTGTCGAAGATTGTGATGCTCGTCAAAAATGAGAATGAAGAGGTTTTCGCCGAATTAACTGGCAACGAATCCATCATCGCAGCTCGTCAAGCGGAAATCCACGATGGCATGCATGTAGAACCTATCTTAGAATCGTCCCCTTGAACCTTTAGGAACAGTAATTCTGCCATTGGCAACTTCCAGGAGCGAAAAAGGTTCACGAACTCAGCGATTGGGAAACTTCGTTGGAATAGGAATGCCGTCTCAGGGCGGGCAGTACGGATTCCTTCCAGTGCACCAAGGAGGCTTGATTCCATCGAGTGAAAAGCGGATACTCTATTGAGTTCGTCGTGGTTTAATGTCATAATCCAATGCATGAGGAGTGAATTGGTTCGGCCATCGCCGAGCTTGCTTTTCCTAGCATCGCCTATCCTCTCTACGGTGTCCGGGGCCAACCAATCTTATTTGCTGAATTGCTCCCGCATTGCCCGAGGTGGTCCCTATGCGACGATCCAAGAAGAAAGCTATTTCTTGGGGGGGGGGTGGGAAACGGCATTTGGGGATGGTTCGCCGCGTTGGTGTGGTGCGCCCCGATAACGCCAGAACCTGCTGAGCCGATTGCACAACAGCCTGTTGAGTTTGACTTGGTTTTCACCGATTCCAGCAACATCCGCGTGTTACTGCTAGAGCCAGCTTTGGTGGTTGCAACGAAATACGGCAAACTGTCTGTTCCCATCGACGAAATCCGCCGTATCGTACTGGGGTTTCGTTATCCTGAAGGCATGGAGCAACGCATCGCAACCGCCATTGAACGCCTCGGCGATGCTCGATTCCGCGAACGTGAAGATGCAACCCGCCAATTGTACGAACTACGCCCTTATTCCATTCCCCTGTTGCGACTGGCCACCAAGAGCAACGATTTAGAACGTTCGCAACGAGCACAAGAATTGCTGAAAAAAATCCTCGCCGATGTTCCTGAAGAGAAACAAGTCTTCATCCCCTACGACACGATCGAAACGTTGGACTTCACCATCCGCGGCAAACTGGAACGAACGACTCTACGGGTTCGTACTAAACACTTCGGGGAAGCAGCGGTGAAAGTCTCCGAACTCAAATACCTGCGAGCCATTTTGAAAGGTCAGAATCGCGCCGATCTACGCGTCGATGCCGCGAAATACGCTCGGCTGAATTGGTCGAATTGGTTGGACACCGGAATCGATGTGCCGATGGATCGTTCTTTAGAGATCACCGCCAGCGGGCAAATCGATCAGTGGCCGCAAACTCCGGGACAATATCTGTGCGGTCCCCGAGGAAACAACACCGCTGCTCCGAACGTGCCGGCCAACTTCCGGCTCCATGTCCATTCGCGTGCCACCGGAGCCGACGCTCGCCCGATGACAACTATCATGTCGGGAGCCCTCATCGGCAAAATCGGCGAACAAGGGCCGGTGTTTATCATTGGCGACTCGTGTAAACTCCCCAAAACTCCCGCGGAAGGTCGGCTGTACCTCTTTATTGCACCAAGCCATTGGAATAATGATGACTGCACGGGAGAATACAAGGTGAAAATTCAAGTCGGTGACTGAGGAAAATTTTTCAGCACATTGCCGAAGTATTCCGACAGGGGATTTCTCCAATTGATTGGAGAAAACCTAGAGTGTCTCGCAGGTGCCATGTCTTGACCTTCCACGCTCGGGTGCTGAAAATGATAAGCGTCTTAGCAGAAATGCTCACCCGCCTACTGTAACTCGTTTAGGCAGTCTGTCTACGCTGTGCCGGCCATGGTTCGCCACCCGGAAGGCAACGAGACGTGCCCCGGAGTGTCAGGTGATGAGTCAGCGTCGTGTTGGTTTATGGTTGATTGGTGCTTTAGGCAATGTCGGTTCCACGGTAGCTTTGGGGCTGTCGTCTCTGGCACGCGATGCAATTGCTCCGGTTGGGATGACCACAGCCCTTCCCATGTTCGATGGCCTCGACTTCGATCCTCCGACCGCGTTTGTCCTCGGCGGGCACGATATCCGCTCCGGCACCTTCATGGAAGGTGTCCAAGCCCTGCATGAACGCTCAAATGTGTTCTCCCAGCCACTGATCCAAGCCGCTGCTGAGCAACTACGGTCATGGTCCGCGAACATTCGCCCCGGAACCATCCTTCGATCCGGCGATACGATCCGTTCGCTGGTCAATCGCCCCGAAGTCTGCATGGCGGACGATCCCCAAGCAGCTATCGAACGTATTCAAACCGACCTGCGGGAGTTTCAAGAACGACATCGGTTGACGCAAGTGGTCGTGGTCAATGTCGCCTCCACAGAACCGATGCTAGAAACCATTCCCGGCATCCACGATTCACTGGCTGGGCTTCGGCGAGCGATCGATCGCGGTGATCCGAATGTCTTGCCGGCGAGTGCTTTGTACGCTTACGCATCATTGGATTTGGGATTGCCCTATGTGAATTTTACTCCCTCTGTCGGGGCGGACTTACCTGCACTGATCGAATTGGCAAACCTTCGCCGCGCCGTCATAGCGGGGCGGGACGGCAAAACCGGAGAGACGTTGATCAAAACGGCTCTGGCTCCCCTATTTGCCGTGCGTAATCTCCAGGTTCTCTCCTGGGTCAGCCATAACATCTTGGGCAACCGCGATGGTCAGGTGCTGAACGATCCGCGGCATAAGGAGTCCAAGAACCGCTCGAAAGATGCCGCTTTGGGGCAACTGCTCGGTTATAAACCGCAATCCCATATTTCGATTGAATATATGGAAAGCCTGGATGACTGGAAAACCGCCTGGGATCATGTCCATTTTGCAGGCTTTTTCGGCGTGAAAATGACTTTGCAATTCACTTGGCAAGGTTGTGACTCGATTCTAGCAGCTCCCTTGGTGATCGACTTGGCTCGTTTGGCCTTGTTCGCTCAACGACGGGGGGAATCCGGTGTCTTGGCGCATTTAGCCTGTTTCTTCAAAAGTCCCATGGGAGTTGAGGAACATCATCTGTATCGTCAGTTTGCGTTCCTCGAAGAGTATGCCCGAAACTGTCGCAATGCTAAGAGTTGATGTGGCTTTTGCAAGACGCTTGTAGCGAGTAGGGGGATGCATACCCCAAGTTGTCGCAATGCCAAGTGATAACATATAGGGAATTCGCACGAACGGTCTTTTCGATTCTTCAGGTATCATCGTTAGGAATCTTTCACTGACCCCCTAAAATGAGGCACTCTCGATGCGATCGCTGTGTTTGCGTTCCCTGGCGATGATTGGTTTCAGCAGTCTGATGCTAACGTCGCTCAGTTTCGCTCAGTCGGCCAAAGAACTACGGGGCCAAGAAGGAGCTGTGTACGCTTTGGCAGTTAGCAAAAATGGCCGGGTTCTAGCCACGGGCAACCAAGCCGGAACGGCCAGTGTATGGGACTTCGAGACGCGTAAAGAACTCCTCGAGGTGCCCGGCCCCGGTGGAATTGCGACTGCGGTCGCTCTGTCGGATGATGGACAATGGCTTGCGGTCGGCTACTCGACGGGGGCGATTCATCTCTGGCATGTGCCGACCGGTTCGGAAAAAATCGCCTCGCTTGGCGGTCATACCGATGCCATTTCCGTACTGACATTTTCGGCCGATGGTCGTTTACTTGCATCCGGGAGTTGGGATAAATCGATTCGCTTATGGGACGCTACTGCGGGCAAGTCCTTGGGCGAATTACCCAGTGGCCATCTCGGAGGAGTAGTCAGCCTCGCGTTTTCGCCAGATGGCAAACTTCTGGCCAGTGGTGGACGCGATCGCGTGCTGCGACTCTGGGATGTCAGTTCCCGCAGTGAAAAATGGAGCAAGCCGGACCAAGGGTCAGCCGTTTGGTCAGTCGCCTTCACGGCCGACAGCCGAGGTGTGGTTTCCGTAGGAGGGAGTATCGACCCAGAGCGACTGCAAACCGACAAGGTCGCTCAATTGATTGCAGGCGAAGTCCGTTTATGGGATGCTTCCAACGGCCAAGAGGTGGCGCGGCGCAAAGCAGCCGACTTGGCGTGTGTCCGCGGCGTAGCCCTGTTGCCCTCCGGGGACTTCATCACCTTGACCGACGATCGCAAAATTCGCATGTGGGATAAAATGCACACAGAACCCAAGAAAGAAATCGATCTGGGAGAAGTAGGCGTAGTCGCCTTCGCGGTGCCAAGCGATGGCAAACGCGCCGCTGTCTTGCATGTGGGTCGCAAGTCGACAGTCACGATTTGGCAGTTGGGAAAGGATTGACACCGTGACCTGATCTTTCCTCGAACCTATGGCTTAATTTCCGTGGAACCCCAACGGATGTCGCCATCCCTTCTCCGCTGGTTGGTCTATCTTTCGATCTTGCTCGGTTGCGCCGTGGTGCTGACCGAGCAGATTCGCATCGTCCTTACCGATCCGACACTGCTGCCATTGCACGACTTCGTTGAGTATTGGACTGCTGGGCAACTCAATGTCCGGGGGGACAATCCTTACGATCCCGACGCTCTGCTGCCACTGCAACGTCAAGCGGGGCGGGATACCGATGAAGCCCTTATGATGTGGAATCCGCCTTGGACCTTGGCTTGGGTAATGCCGTTCGGCTTAGCTCCCTTGCGTGTGGCTCAATTGATCTGGCTCACGCTGGGATTCGCCTTGCTCCTGTGGGGGAGTGATCGCCTCTGGCTCTGGTCGGGCGGTGCTTCGCGACAACGCTGGGTCGCCTGGGGAGCGACCTTCACCTTTCTGCCGAGCTATTTGGTTCTGATATACGGCCAGATTACTACATTTGTCTTGTCGAGTGCCATTGCCTTTGTCGGTCTGCTCCGGGTAAATCGCCCGCTGCTTGCCGGCATGTCTCTCCTCGGTCTGGCCTTCAAACCCCATTTGGCCTACCTCGTTTGGCCAACCTTGCTGCTGGTCGCTTGGAAAGAGGCCTGTTATCGTGTTGTGCTCGGCCTGGCGTTGTCTCTGGGGATGGCTACGGCGATTGCTTGGAGTTTTAATCCGGCAGTACTTCAGCAATATGCCGAAGCCTTGGCTCAGCGACCCCCGGAACAATGGCATTCCCCGACTCTCGGAACCGCGATTCGCTTTGTGTTAGGACTGGAGTTATTCCGGCTACAATTTGTGCCAGTAGTTTTCGGACTGATTTGGTGGCTGATGGATGCGAGGCGAACCTGGCATCTTCCTTGGAGTTGGACCGATCGTTTACCGTTGTTGCTAGCCGTCTCTTTTGTCACGGCTCCTTATGGTGCCTGGTCCTTCGATCTCATCTTGTTACTGCCGATGATCCTCAGCGACGCGGCTTATTTGTCCCACACGGAACAACGCTCGAAAATTGCCGGGGCATCCGCTATCTACGGCTTGGTTGGCCTGGGCATACTGGCGATGACTCTGGCCGAGTTGGAGCTATTTTGGTTTATTTGGGTAGCTCCGACTCTACTGTCGGTGCATATTTGGATTCGCTCCAAATAGCCCACGGCTTCTGCCGAGCTGACCGATGGCCTTCGGATTCGGACAACAGTCATAAGCGGTTGCTCCCCAATCCCGCTGCTTTGGCCCAGAGGAACACGAACAGGAACACGAACGGATGTCGTCTCTCTTCCTCCGCTGGTTGGTTTACCTCTCGATTCTGCTCGGTTGCGCCGTGGTGCTGACCGAGCAGATTCGTATCTTGCTCGCGAATCCGACGTTACTTCCTCCCGATGACTTCGTCGAATACTGGGCCGCGGGGCATCTGAATGCTCAGGGACGTAATCCTTACGATCCCGATGCTTTGCTGCCGCTGCAACGTGTGGCGGGGCGGGATACCGATGAAGCCATCATGATGTGGAATCCGCCGTGGACCTTGGCTTGGGTGATGCCGTTCGGCTTAGCACAACCACGGCTAGCTCAATTGCTCTGGCTCGCTATGGGGGGAGTGCTGCTGTTGTGGGGGAGCGACCGCATCTGGCTCTGGTCGGGCGGTGCTTCGCAACTACGCTGGATCGCTTGGGGAGTGACCTTCACGTTTCTTCCCAGTTACTTTGTCCTGATTGCTGGACAGATCACCACTTTTGTCTTGTCGAGTGCCATTGCCTTTGTCGGTCTGCTCCGGGTAAATCGCCCGCTGCTTGCCGGCATGTCTCTCCTCGGTCTGGCTTTCAAACCCCACTTGGCCTACCTCGTTTGGCCAACCTTGCTGCTGGTCGCATGGAAAGAGGCCTGTTATCGAGTTGTGCTCGGCCTGGCATTGTCTCTGGGGATGGCCACGGCGATTGCTTGGAGTTTTAATCCGGCGGTACTCCAGCAATATGCCGAAGCCTTGGCTCAGCGACCCCCGGAACAATGGCTATCACCGACCTTGGGAACCGTACTGCGGCTGTGGTGGGGAGCTGAACTGTTTCGGCTCCAGTTTGTGCCAGTGGTTCTCGGGCTGATCTGGTGGTTGATCGATGCGATGCGAACTTGGCAGCATCCTTGGAATTGGACCGACCGTTTACCGTTGCTGCTAGCCGTCTCTTTCGTCACGGCACCCTATGGTGCTTGGCCATTTGACCTGATCTTGCTGCTGCCGATGCTCTTGAACGATGCAGCCCATTTGTCGCATCGTGAACAACGCCCGAAAATTCGCGGGGCGGTGGTCGTTTATGGCCTCATCAGCCTAGGCATGCTAGCTATGAATCTAGCTAAGGTGGGATCGTTTTGGTTCCTTTGGGTGGCACCGGCTCTGTTATCGGCGCATTTTTGGCTACGAGCGAGATATCAATGGCTGTTTTTCGCCGACTAATTCGCCCGGAAACCGTGCTGTTCATCGTCCTGTGGCTAGGATTTTTGCTCGGTGGCCAATCGCGACTGTTTCGCGATCCGGGCACTTTCTGGCATACGGTCGTTGGCGATCGCATTTGCACCACCGGCGAAATGATTTGGACCGATCCTTTCACTTTCACCTTCCACAATCAACCTTGGATTGCGCATCAATGGCTGGGGGAATGTCTGATGGCCTTGGCGCATCGATTGGGGGGACTCGACACCTTACTTTGGCTCAGTGCCACTTGCTTGGCAGCGTTGTATACTTGGATCGGCGTTCGGCTTATGCGTACCGGCTTGCATTGGTCCCTGACTGCGACGTTGTTGGGGTTGGCTCTGGCGGCCAGCGCCTCGCATTTCCACGTTCGCCCGCATTTGGCTACCATTGTGCTATTGGCGCTCACCTTTGCCAAACTTTGCGATTTGGAAGACCGATGTATTGGAATCGGTAGTTTGATCTGGCTGATTCCCTTGTTTTGGCTCTGGGCCAATTTTCACGGCGGCATGCTCGGTGGTTTGGCGACATTTGCGTTCGTGCTACTCGGCTGGACGGTGGGACCATTGCTGCAATTACAATCGCCGATCGAATCAAAACGATCGTTTTTGGGATTGCTCTTACTTTGGTTGATCTGTGCCGCAACCTCCTTGATCAATCCTTACGGGCTGACCATGCCGAAAACTTGGCTCGCGATCATGGATTCGCCGATCCTGCCTCAGATCATCCAAGAACATGCCCCCCCCGACTTCGCGACTCCCGTAGGTTGGTCGATTCTCGCCTTCGCGGCGGTCTATCTGTTCGTTTTGTTCGGAGTCTTTCCACAAAAACCGCGAGTGACTTGGTTGCTGCCGTTGGTGTGGTTGCTTTTGTCGCTGATGCGGGTTCGTCATGCGCCACTGTTCGGTGTGACGGCTCTGATCACCATGGCCGCGATGTTTCCCCATACGCGATGGGCACGACGACTCGAACGTTCGGGGAGTGATCTTTATGTTCCCGCGAAGCCTGAGTCGGAACCACCCAGCGATTCACGGCCAGTATCGGAAAACCCAAGCGATTCACGGCCAATGTCAGAACCACCCAGCGATTCACGGCCACAACCGGAAACTTCGGGTGATTTACGTTGGCTGATTCCACTATTGCTCGTCTGTGGGGGATTGATTTTGCAGGTACTCGACGTGCGCATTCCTGTGATCGGCCGCGGGTGGGTCAAGCTCGATCCGACCATTTGGCCTGTCGATTTGCTAGAACCCCTGCGTCAACGCGAATACCGTGAAGCCGACGGCACGCCAATTTTCAACGAGTATCTGCACGGGGGATTTTTGATTTATCACACACCCGGCTTTCGCGTTTTTGTCGATGATCGTTGCGAATTGTTTGGTGATGAGTGGTTGGCAGCTTACGCCGCAGCACAGCAACGCGACTTGGACCGAAAAATGGTCGAATGGCGCGAGCATTATGGCGATTTCCAATTCGCCTTGACCATCCACGATTCGCCATTCGATCGCTACTTCCGTGGACGCAAGCACGAATGGCGCATCGTGCAAGAAACGCCTTCGGCGACGCTCTTCGAGCAAATCCCTTGAACGCATGCCGAAGACAACACGATGATCCATCGCCGTCCGCTTATTTCTTCTTCCCGACACAATACAAAGTGGTGTCGGAGCGGAAGATCAATGCTCCGTCGGCGACGGCCGGTGTCGCAAGGATTTCGTCAGCCAAGTCGTTGGTAGCAATCAACTCGGGTTGGTCGCCCTTGATGTTGAGTACGAAGGTCACGCCTTTCTCATTGACGGCATACAACAAGCCATCGGCAATGACGGGAGAAGCGGCAAATGGCCCCTTGACCCGTTCTTGCCACAGGAGTTTGCCATCACTCTCGTTGGAGCAAACAATCACGCCAGCGCTGGTGACGGCATAAACTTTGCCCCGATAACTGACCGGCGAACAATACCCTGTCTGCATTTGCACCGACTTCCAAGCAACGGAAGGCTTCGCACCGTCTTTCGCCGGCTCGATAGCTACCAGAGGCCGACCAGGCAACAGAACGCGTTCCCCACTAATGGTGGGAGAAGGGATGGTCGATGGTCCTTCCCCCTGGAATTCCCACAGTTTGCGGCCGGTTTCGGGATCGAAAGCAGTCACGTTGCCGCTCGTTTGGAACAACAATTCGGTCTTCCCCTGCACCGTGCGAAGTACCGGCGTCGTCCAATTGATGACACGATTGCGTTCGACTTTCCACCGATTCTGGCCGTAGCGTGTGTCGATGCCAGCGAGGAACGATTCACCGGCGTTATCCATGGGAACGATCAGCAAATCTTTGTACAGAATAGGCGAAGCTGCCATACCGACCTGATTGGAGATAGTCGGATAATCTCCGACCAGCGAGCGATACCAACGCATGGTGCCATCTTGGTCATACGCCACAAGATCGGCCGTGGCGAACAACACATAGACGCCGCTGGCATCGGCAACAGGAGTCGGAGCGGCCATGCAAGTTTTCGGATGACAATGCGTCAATCCGGTCGCTTGCAATTGACGATGCCACAACAGTTTGCCATCGGCTAACGCATAGGCCAGCACATGCAGGCGATCGCCCTTGGCCCCCGAACAAGCCGATAGATAGATGCGATCTCCGACGACCACAGGACTGGACAGTCCCCGCGATCCTTTAGGCAGTTCGACTTTCCAGCGCAAGCCGTCGGTTTTGCTCCAAGTGGTCGGTAAGCCCGTCTCGGTGGAAATGCCTGCTCCGCCTGGGCCGCGAAATTGGGGCCAATCCGCCGCGGCAAGCGGCCCCCCTATCAACAGCGTGACAGCGAACATAGCCCATTGTCGCTTCATGAAATCACTTCCCTTCCTTTTTGACAGTTTTTTCTTGGAGTAATCTGACCGGCACCGCGCCGCCAGTGGCATCACAGATACGGAAGGAGAACTCCCATTTTTGGGCCCACTGTTCGGTTTGCTCGTTTTGCGTCAGTTTCAGCAAAATTTCGTTGCGTCCAGGTTTCAACTTGGCTTTGACAATGTATTGATCGATGCTCATTCCGTGATGATACTCTTCCTTTTCAAAGAGATTCTCGCCATTGAGGAACACCTTGACCGCGACGATCGAACCGACGCGAAATTCGACGTCTTGCTCGGTCGCGGACTCGACGGCAGCAAACGCATAAGCCACGGCCCCCTTATGTTTGCCGAGCAGTTTGTTGAGATCCACTACGCCGAGTTTGTCTGTGGTGGTCGCGGGAATCCAACTGATCGGCTTGCCGCCTTTACCTTCATAGCTCGCAGACAGGTCGACCTTGAATTCCGGCTCGAATTTGCGATTCCAGCCGGTGCCATTGGCACTCTCAAAAGGACCGCATAACCACCATTGATCGATCAAGTTGAAATGCTTAATCAAGCTATACTCGACCTTCAGTTGATCAAGCGTTTTAGCGATTGCTTGAACTTGATCAGGATCTCGCGACGCCGCAAACAATTGGCGATAGACCTTTGCGGCTGTCTTGGGATCAGACGAAATCAATGGTTCGGTTTTCGCGATCATCGCGGCGATGGCATCGCGACGAAGTTCTGTACTCGGGTCGTCCAACATTCCTTTCAGCAATCGATCTGGTGCCTGAGCATCGAGCGAAACCAACAATTCATAGGCCAAGCGACGACTGCTGGCAGGGTTGGTTCGATCGACCACATAAGCCTCCAGTTTCTGGGCAGGCAACGGCTTGCCTTCTTGTTTCGCTTTCTGGGCCATGGCATCGATGGCCGAGCGCAGCCAATTTGCCGGAATCGGTTCCGACGTACCGATGGCCGTCAACGTCGGGAACAACGCTAACTCCCCTAAAGCGACGAGTTCTTTCCAAGCGACGCTGGCATTGGCGTTGCCTTTGCCTTCCTTCCCCGTCGCACGAATACGTTGGATCAACTCCTCAGGAGTCGCGGCGAATGCCCCAAACGTGGAAAACGTCAGGAGGAACGCGGAATAGAGAAAGATTCTGCACACAGAGTAATCCTTTCCCAGAAAATTCAACAGGACGGAACGGTGCGGTGGCAAAGACATTTTCCGGCAAGGTCGTTCCCGCGGCAACCGAATTGATCCGTTCGTGCCCAAGAGATCCAGGGACCACATCAACAACGACGCTTTGCCGCGAAGTATTGGGCGTGACCACGGGCGGTTACGGTATTTGCCGCGTGGGAAAATTACTTCGTCAGGAAGATCGTCCGGCGAGATTATTCCTTAGGCAACGGCAATTCGACCATTTGCCCCGATTCGCAACTTAGCAGCACGGCTTCGGTGAACTCCATGTACTGCACGCCTGTCTTAAAGTCGGTGCGGGTGACCGGTTTGCCGGTGCGGATCGAATCGATGAAGTCTGCTTCCACATTCCACTGACCGGCTTCGTGCGGTTCGATGGGCACTTCTTCCCAGTGGCCCCTGGCTTGGCACAGATAAATCCGATCGTGGTCAAAATCATAACGGAGTGCGCCGCGACTACCGAACAGAGTCAAGGTCGTGCCCCCTCCAAAGGGTGCCACACCGCTAAGATGATACACGCCATGCACACCATTTTCGTAAATGATCAACACTTGGACACTGTCCGGCGTTTCGACGCGACGCAGCAAACCGCATTCGGGATCGACTCGTTCGGGAACGAAGGCATGGCTCTGTGCCAGCACACGCACAGCCGGGGGCAACCACCGCGAAATTGTTTCATGAAGGATGCCCAACGTCAACATGTTCACCCCGGACAACACGGCATCCTGACGCCAAGAAAACGGAGCGTGGGGATCGGCCAGTGCGCCCGTCATACCGATCAAGTGCAACTCGCGCAGTTCGCCGATGCTATCATTGTCGATCAGTCGACGCATGACGCGATCCCCCTTCAGACCGAACGGACTGGGGACGATCTGGCAGACCAAGTTCGGCAGTTGTTGTGAAGTTTGCCACATTTGGCGAGCCTCTGCGGCATTCGAGGCCATGCGTGCTTCGGTGAGCACATGCTTGCCTGCTTGCAGTGCCGCCAACGTGATGGGTGCATGCAGATAAGGCCAAGTGCCGATGACGACGGCGTCAATGTACGTGTCTGCGACCAAGTCATGCCAATCGAAATAAGTACGTTCGATTCCGTAGGTTTGCGCTACCTCCATCGTCGAGGATGGCCGACGATTGCAGACGGCAACAATCTCGACATCGGGTATCGCTCGCAGTCCGGGAATGTGTTTTTTGCGTGTGTTTTCTCCGGCACCAATTATACCGATTCTGAGACGAGAATGCTTCATCGCTAAACTCTCCTGATGCTTTTCACTTAGGAAAATAGCGATTCGCTTGCTCGGTATCGATCGGCGTCAGCCAACTGACGATGCTCGTTAACAGCAACGAGTTAAGCAATCCCCAGGCAACCGGATCTAATCCCCCTAAAGCCAACGGTGCAAACAAGTCTCCTCGTGATTCGCCCCAATTCGGAATCCAGTAGAGCCAGCGTTGCATCGGATGGGTAGGATCGCTCTGTGTGCGATTGTCGATCCAGCCCAAGACATACAGGCTGATTACGGTGACGACCCCTCCCAGCATCCCCGCGAGTACTCCTTGACGTGTTGTGCGTCGCCAGTACAGCGTCAGCAGCATGGGAAACAAGAAGGCGCACCCCTGCCCTGCCGAGGTGAAGACGATGATGTATTGCAAAAACGTCGGCGGATTCATGGCTGCGATCGTCACTCCTACACCGACTAAAGCCGTGATACTGTAACTGAGCCGCTTCATCGAGCGTTCGGATGCGTTTGGCCGCAGAGTGCGTTGATACAGATCACGCACCAGACTCGACGAGATCAGCAGCAGAAACGCGGCCACCGTCGACATGATCGCGGCATACGGTGCCGCCAACAACAACCCCGCCAGCAACGGCGAAGGTGCAATTTTGCGTGCCATAGCCGGCATGATGCTATCCGGTTCGCCTTCGCTCCCCATGTCACGGAGGTATTCGCTCGGGAAAATGGCTCGCGCACAGATGAAGATCACCAATAAACTGATGTAGGTAATGAAATAATAGAATCCCACCACCACCATCGCCCGGCGTAGACTGGGCGTATCTTTGAACGACATCAATCGTACCATGCCACCCGGTTGTCCAGGGGAAGTCACCGACCACATCAGAAAGAATGAGAACGCCAATCCCAACGGCAAAAAGTCATTCGGACCTGGACCATAGACCAAGCGGGGATCTTGGTCTTGCAAGTGATGGGTTGCCGCGGCTAAGCCCGTGGTGCCGCTGCCGACGTGTTCTGGCACCGCACGCACGGCCAGAATTGCCATCAGCAGTACACCCATCAACATCACAAGTCCTTCAAAAACATCTGTCCAAGTGACAGCCCAGAAGCCGCCGTAAGTCGTGTACGCGACAACAGTGAACGCGAAGACCAATAACCCCAGAAGATAGCCTTTCTCGACGCGCCAGCCGAGCAGCGGCAACGTGAGCCGCTCCGCAGGAAAGCGAATGTGCTTGGAAACGATTCTACCATCGGCGAGTTGATATTCGACAACGACTTGGCGTCGATCGATATCGACGGTCGGTTCGCCATGCAGTTTGGCTGTGGTCGTTGGTAGCGGAGTCAGAGACTTTTCGACATCTCCCGATTCGTTGCGAAAGTACAGTTCCAGTCGAGCATCGGAGGCAACCCGGTAGCGTTCCAACTGTGCCAATGGGGGAGCGAGTTGAAATGCCTCCTTCATCACCAAGCCCCCCGCCTTAAACTGAGCTACCAAGTTGAAGGTCAGAAAGAGCAAGATCAATGAGGTTGCGAAGATTCCCAGCGTGGGACTACCGAAGCGATCGCGGAATACATCGGGCATGGTGACGGCCCCACTCATCCGCGCGACCTGATTGATACGTTTGCCCATCAGTGCCATCGCGGTCAGCGGCACCATCATGTAGCTGGCTATCCACAATGCCATCACCCATCCGTTGGAATAAATCAACGAGGGGAAGCCCATGAAGGTGCCCCCACTGACCGCGGTCGCGGCCACCGTCAAGGCCAACACCCACCCTCCAAGCCCACGCCCGCCAATGAAATATTCCTTGACGAAATTGCTGCGGGTGAGGAACGAGTGCGAAAAGATGCCGAAGGCGATCACCCCCACGAGATAGCCAGCGAACGCCATCAAGACTTGCTGACTTTCGTTGGAAATTTCAATAGCCATGCGGGGAAGCCTCCTCGTTCTCTTGGCCGAGGTCGTTGTCTTGCATTCCGAATAAGCCATAAGCAATGGTCAGCAAGGAACACACGATCCAGGGTAGGAGGATGCCGATAAACACCCATTGGGGAAACCCGAGCACCGTCGGCACAGGGTGTTCCAAGCGATCTTCGGGGGGATACCCATACACAGCGCAATAGGTGAGCGTCCAACCGAGAGCGGCCAACCAACAGAGGAAGACAAACCACGCATCCCGGCGAGCCGATCGAAGGGTCTTAGCCGATGCAGATTCTGTCATAGATTCAACCCACCTAAAAGCCTCATGGAGGGCAAGTTAGGTGATATTACCTAGCCGCAAAAGCCGACGCAATCAGTTGTTCGGTTGTTTCACAAGAAGCATCTTGCAAATCCACCACCACAACCTGATGCCCCGTTTTGCGGAGCAAGTCTAAAATACAAATGCCAACTTGACCCAACCCACACAAAAGGACTTTCGGTTCCATACTTGATCTCACTTCACCCAGAGGAAGTTGTTCGCGCATAATACAGCATGGCTTTACCGCCAAGCAACCGTCGAGAAGGAAGTAGACATGGAACTCGATGATAAAGTATGTCTTTGCTTTCATGTAACTCGACGCAAATTGCTGCAATATCTGCGGGTGCATCGGCCGAAAGTCGCTAGTCAACTGAGCCTTTGCGGTGGTGCCGGAACAGGTTGTGGCTGGTGCGTGCCGTTCCTAAAGCAGTTGCATCGACAGCATTGCACCGGAGAAAGGACGGAATTAGAGTCGCTCAGTGCAGAAGAATATGCTCAACGCCGCAGACTCTACATCGGTGCCGGCATAGGGAAGCCACCTTCAACAACGGAAGAGACATCAGAGGGAACGTAGTACCTGCGACCGTGCCCCTTTCGTAGCTCGCAACCCCGGGGACAAGGGCGCGAAAGCGACTGCGTTCGCCTGAGGCAAAGGTGGTTGGAGCGTTGCTCGTTGCACGCCTCCCACTAGATCCCACAGACGCACCTTTCCATCGGCACCACAACTAGCCAAGGCTTGCCCATCGTCCGCTAGAGCGATCGCTCGCAAAGGATCGGCCGAACTACGCAGGCAACGGCATTGTTCTCCAGTAGTCACGTCCCATAACCGCACGGTGCCGTCCCAACCCCCACTGACCAAGCGCAGACCATCGGGCAAATAATGGATCGATGCTACCGCCAACGTGTTCCCCTGCAAGGCCAACAAAGGTTCGCGCAAAGACAATTCCCAGATTAGAATCAGCTTATCCCACCCCCCGGTCGCCAAACTTCGACCATCGGGAGCAAATGCCACGGCCGTCACCATTTTTTCGTGAGCACGGAAACAGACTAACTCTTTACCAGTGGCTACTTCCCAGACACGCAAGGTGCGATCCCAACTTCCTGAAGCCAGAAACAGGCCATCCGGGGAGAAAGCCAAACAAGTCACTGGGCCTTTGTGTCCGGTCCAACACGCGACAGCCTCCCCGGTTTGAAGATGCCACAAACGAATCGTTTGATCCAAACTCGCGGAAGCCAGTAGTGGTCCATTCGGTGCGATACCTACCGCCGTCACCGATCCGCTATGGCCGACGAACGGACGCGCTTCCCGGCGATCGCCGAGATCGAACAACGACAGCCCCCCTTCTGTGCCCGCCACGACGAGCTGCCGACCTTGATCCACAAAAGTCAACGCCTGGATTTCGCGAAACGGCGTGGTCCATTCGACTTGGCTGTGCAAACCTCGCAGCAAATCCCACAGCAGCAGTTGACCTGCCGCCCCCCCCGCAGCTAACCACGCATGCTCGCTCCCGCTGTCATCACTCGGGTTCGTGCTGCCGGCAGGCTTTGGCCACTCGATGGATTCCGTGGATCGATGCGATGGCGTCCATGAATCGGTTTCCGATTGCACTTCCATGGCCGCTACGGCCGGTTCCAGGCGATGCGTCGCAACGGTCTCGGCAGAAGCCAACTCGGGAACTAAAGGATCGTGGACAACAGTCCCAACAGAGGCCGAATCTAGAGCGGAAGTTTTGTCGCCCGCATCAGCCATGGATGCCCCCTCGGGAACGTGCGAGCTGGGGACGTTCGGAGAAGTTGCGTTCGGATGAGTTGGAATCCAGCGTAGCGTTTCCGCCAAATGCCGAAAGCATTCAGGAAGACGATCCTCAACGTTGTTAGGGGGGCCGATCACCCCCCAATGAGCGAGTTCAGGGACATAAGGGAGTCGAGCCAGGAAGGGGGCATCGGCAAGGATCGATTCCACTTCACGAGTCCATTCTGTGGGACACGGTTCGCCGGGTGGGTCGATCAATACGATTCCACGGAAACGGAGTGAAGGTCGTTGACCGATCTCTTGATGAATCCATTCCAGCAACGGGGGCAACAACCGCAGTGCCAGCGGTTCTGTCCGAGTGACCACAAGGATTTCATCGCCAAGTTGCAAACATGCACGCATGGCGAAACCATTGTGTCGATGTGGTGAGTCGATGAGGAGGAGGTCGTAGTCTGATTCCGATAGGCGGTGCCAGGTTGCCCCAATCCAATCTGCCAAAGCAGCATCGGTGGGCAACGAATGTGCAGGGAGGGAACGGAGAGTGAAACCGAGCCGTTCGACTGGCATCGAAGCGGCAATGCCACTATGGGGGTTCGCATCGACCAATAGCACGCGTCGTCCGAACCGATGCGCAAGCAATGCCAGTGCTATCGCAACAGTTGTTTGGCCAACTCCACCTTTGGGACGGAGCAACAGGATTTTCCGCACCATCGGTTTACCTCGTTCGATGCGAAGATGCGTAAAAAAATCGGCGTTCCAGTGTTTGAGCTAAACTCGTGAAACTCTCCGTGATTTCACCTGGAGGTAAAGGTTGCCCCGAGAGAATGCCCCAATTACGTAGTTCGCTGGATAACGGAATCGGCGGATCGAGCAGCAGGTTCCCATGATATTGCCGAAACTGATGTAGGATTGCCACTTGTAAGTCATCCTGTCGATCATACAAACCGATCGAGATGCCAATGATTTGCAACTTCGGATTCTGCGACCGTGCCAAAGCTAAAGCTGCCGAGGCTCCGGGAAAACTTCGCAAGGTCAACGGATCGGCTCGGCAACAGAGAATGACACCATCGGCAACTTCGAGAACCCGCTGCGTCGCTCCATCGATCAATACAGGGCAATCGATCAAAACCATCTCTCCCGAGGAGATTGAGGCGGGTGCTTCGGATAGATTTTCCATCCAAACGACATTTCTCCAAACAAGCGGGTCATTCGAGCGAAACAACCGGTGCGTTCGCAACGGTACCGCATCCAGGAGGAATACTTTACGCCCCGATTGACTGAAACACCAAGCCAAGGCAAGCGAGCAAGTCGTTGTTCCGCTACCACCCTTATGACTCGTGATGGCTACGATCCGTTTTGCAGGAGCAAGGGAGTTCATGTGCCCCTCTTTCTACTTGGCAACGCCATCCCAAGCGGTCCAAGGCAAATT
>CALEEC010000206.1 GCA_937949245.1 uncultured Gemmataceae bacterium
GCAAGCGGCTCAGACGTTTCGCCCCAACGGCGTGCTGGGCCTGGGCGGAGGCAGCAACATGGACGCCGCGAAACTGACCGCTGCGCTACTGACCTACCCCGGGGATGTAGCCGACTTGGCCGGCGAAGAACGCCTCGCGGGGCCGATCTTGCCGGTATTTTGCGTGCCGACCACGGCAGGGACCGGTTCGGAAGTCTCGGCCGCGGCTGTCTACACCGACACCGATCGGCAAATCAAAGTTGGTGTGCTGAGCAATTGGCTTCGGCCCACGGCTGCGATCGTTGATCCGTTGCTGACGGTCTCTTGTCCGCCGAAGGTGTCGGCCGAAAGTGGCATTGACGCATTGACCCATGCTATCGAGGCATTCACGGCCGTCGATAACGCGGTCTTTCCGCTGCCCGAGGGCGAACGCTCGGTGTATCAGGGGCGGCATCCGTTCGGCGACATGGTCGCGGAGAAGGCGATTCGTCTCATCGGCCGGTATCTGCGTCGCGTGGTGCAAGATGGCCACGATCTGGAAGCCCGCGAAAACATGGCCTTGGCCGCGACCTTGGCGGGCCTGGCCTTCTCCAACGTCGGCGTGGCTCTGGTGCATGCGATGGAATATCCTGTGGGCGGAGCCGTCCACGTTTCGCATGGCGCGGGCAATGGGCTTTTGTTGCCCTACGTCATGCGCTACAACCTCCCTGGACGCGAAGCCGAGTTCGCTTGCATCGCCCAATGGCTGGGAGAAGACGTGCAAGGGCTGCCGGTCGAACAAGCGGCTCCGCGAGCCATCGTTGCGGTGGAACGCTTGCGGGCCGACATCGGCATCCCGAACCGCCTACGCGACCTGGGCGTAACGGAAGCGCAACTCAGGCCGTTTGCCGAGAAGGCGTCGGCCATTCGCCGGGTGCTGCGGGTCAATCCCCGTTATCCTACGCTCGACGACATCGAAGCGATTTACCGCTCGGCTTGGTGAGCGAGTCGAACTGGAGCCGACGACGCCAGTCGTCGCGTCGGGATCTGTGCAGCACCCGCGGACTGGCGTCCGCGGCTCTTGTCGTTGTGCCAACCATTTCAGGAGCCGACGACGCCAGTCGTCGGGTCGAATCAGATCGAGCTACGAGCCGGCGATCAAGACCAAGCGAACATCCATCACATTGGTGCCGGTCCAGCCGGTGCGGATCAGGGCAGCGACATCGTCCAGCAGGGGGTAGGCGTCGTGCCGTTGCAGGGCCTGGGCGATCGACCAGCCCCGCTGCCGGATCGCGGCTGCGGTCGCAGCATCGACGACGGCTCCCGCGGCATCGGTCGGGCCGTCTTCCCCGTCGGTGCCTCCGCTCAACAGCGTCACTCCCGCAAGTTCTTCAGGGCGCAGTTCGTGCAGGGCCGACAGGACGAATTCCTGATTGCGTCCGCCTTTGCCGACCGAGGGGCCGAGCGTCACGGTGGTTTCGCCTCCCAGCAGCAGACACGCCGGAGCAGCCAACGGCTGCCCTTCGGCACGAATGCTGCGGACCATGCCCACTACGACACGAGCCACTTCGCGCGTTTCACCCTCGATGTAGGTCCCCAGGTTTAGCACGCGATAGCCGAGTTGCTCTGCGGTGCGCTGTGCCGCGGCCAAAGCCAAGCGGTTGTTGCCCAGCAGGTGATGGAAGACGTAGGCCGGCACCACTTTGAGCGTCTCCGCGATTTGGCCGGCCTGCCCCTGTTCCAATCGTCGTCGAACCGATGCAGGCACTTGGTCCCACAATTGGTAGCGGCGAAGAATGGCGATCGCGTCGGCAAACGTCGATGGATCGGCCGTGGTCGGCCCCGAGGCGATGACATCTAGCGGATCGCCGATCACATCGGAAATCACCAAGCTATGCAACTGCCAGCCAAGAAAATACCGGGCCAAGCCTCCCCCCTTGATCCGCGACAAATGCTTGCGGACGGTGTTCATCTCGTGGATGGTCGCTCCGCAGGCGTGCAGCATCTGGGTGATGGCTTGTTTGTCGGCCAACGAGATGCCCTCGGCCGGAGCGGGCAACAACGCGGAACCGCCCCCGCTCAGCAGGCACAGACCGACATCGTCAGGGCCTGCCTGGGCGAAGAGTTGGAGCATCTGCTCGGCACCAACGACGCCTTGCGGGGTCGGATGATTGCTGCCATCAGGGCGGGCCGCATGCAAACGGATGCGTTGCAGCGGTTGTACACTTCCGGCCGGGACGTTGACGATGCCTTCGATGCGGTCCAACCGATCGGCCAACAGCGTTTCGACCGCTTGGGCCATCGCCGTCCCCGCTTTGCCGGCCCCGACGACCCAAATGCGTTCGGCACGCTCGACGGCCAAGCGGAGCGGATGCGTCGGATCGGCCCACAGACGTTCTAAAGCCGGGCCAGGCCGAACTGCCTCGACCGCCGAACGCCAGATCTCCAACGCATGTTCCCGCATTGAAACCCCCTTCTCTCGTTATACCATCGTGCTAGGTCGTGTGGACAGGGGAGGGGTAGGCGATCCGCGTTGTGGCTATGCTGTACGGAAACGGGGAAGTTGCTGTTATGCGCGCACGACGTGGAAAACGATGCGGTAGGGAACCCGAGGAGGGGACAAGGTCCGCCCGATACAGCCGTTGTGATGCTGGTAAAAACAGGGTTGAGGATTTCACGTCGGCGGTACTTGACGGACCTACTTGTGAGCTTGGGTAAGGCACATCAAGCTCGATGACCTTCCACAGGGCGAGAGACTGGCCGTTGGAAGATGGTGTTTGCTCCCACTCCCTCCGTGAATCACCTTGTCCCTCGCGAACAGGCTCTCAACTCCAGGTGCGGGGAATGTGTGCATGCCAGTGCCGCAACTGGATCTGCCAAGAGCGTCCCCCCCCGCCGCTCGCCGATCGGAGGGGGAGCGGTGTGCCTGGCGGGAGTTTGACACTGACGCCCCCGGCTGTTTGAATGCGGAAGTACGAAACATTCTGGGCACTCAGACCGAAGTAAAAGGCCAACTCACCGCTGAGCCGAATGTCGGGGAGGAAACTACTGATGCTGTCGAAGAGCCCGGCAGTCATTTGGAGCATTCTGATGCGATCGGCAAGCGCTTTTCCAACTTGGAACATTTGCTGCAAGTTCAGCTCCAAGCGGCCGCCGATCGCGGCTTCCCTAAAATCGGAGCGAACGCTGCCGGTCACTGCTCCATTAGCGATAGGGACGTTCGGGATCGGAATTTCGACTGTGCCCGAGTAAGAGACGCTAGTCCCGGTCGGTTGATCGCCGTAGAATCGGGCGCGAACACTGGTACCGACCGAGACGTTGAAAATGCGAATCCACGAACCGCCGACAACAGCGTGCGTCGCCAAACCGTTGCGGCCGGAGTTATTTTCCGTACCAATCAAATGGCCCATAACCCCTGCCCAAGTGAATGCGCGTTCAGGCATGAAAGCTCCTCAAGAATGGGGGCAAGAACTCTGCTATTAAGACAATCGCAACGAGTGGCGAAGATCGGAGAGAATTCGAAAAGAAGGTTTCGAGTAAAAATGTGAAAGGCGTAAGGGATTCAAAACGCTTATCTCTTAAGCGGAAGCGGGAGAGGGGGAAGGTTCCGCTAGCTTGATCCGCAATCTACCGTGCCGCAGCCCAGTTCTGCTCGTCCTGACCGTTCGACCTGTCCCATGTGCATGTGGATGAGCAATCGCTGGATCACCAGGCGCGCCCTCGTGTTCAGTCGCGTACCGTTGCGTTCCATCGTGGGGCGTTCCGCCGTGTGCCGCCGGCGCGTACCGTGCCGTGTGGAGCGTTTTCCCGAGAGGTTGTTAGCCCGCAGGGGCGTTCAAGCCAAAGGTGTGAACCGGCAAGCGGCGGGGAAGGGTTTCGATAGTGAATTCGCATTGGCCATCTTCCGGGTGGCAGAAAAATTCGCCGTCCAGATGGATGCGGACCGGGCGTTCGGCGTGGATGTGGACCCGCTTGGCTCGGCCAAGCCAGACGCCGGGGGAATCTTCGGGAATAGTACCCGCAGCCATGTTCGGCAGGTGTCGGAACAAGTCCCATCGGCCAATTGGGCCGGCGTGGACGTAGTCGAGCAAACCATCGACCAGCGACGCGCGGGGCGTCATTAGGAAGCCTCCTTCGCGGTGGGCAATATTCATTGTCAACGCCAAGGTGGGCGTCTGCCGAACGAGGTCGTCGAAGCGAATCTGCATCGGGATGGCCTCGAAGTGTTTCCACAAGGCTTTGAGGGTGGCCCAGGCAAATAAGGGCAGTCCGCGTAACCACGAGATTTTGCGAGCCTCGACTGTGACGGCCCCGTTGAAGCCTAAACCCAGGCCATTAAGGAAGTAGCGACGTTTGCCGCCCGGAGTGCGAATCTCGCCGACATCGAGGTAACGCACCTGCAAAGGCAAGCGTTCCCGCCGACGCTTCCACCAGCGATCCAACCCAATGGAGAAGGCATAATCGTTGGTCGAACCGATGGGCCAAGTCGAAAAAATCGCGGAGCGTGCCGCTCGGAGCAAGCCATTGCCGACTTCATGCACGGTGCCATCGCCCCCGGCCGCGATAACAACCGCAAAGCCTTCCTCGGCCGCCTGTTGCGCCAGTTCCTCGGCATGGCCCGGACCACGACTCGGCCGCAAAACAAACTCCTGACTCCACGGCTGACGCAGTTGCCATAAAACGCGCATCGCTCGACCACGACCGGCGTGCGGGTTATAGATCACACAAGCAGGTTCGACCTGGGGCATCGCTAATTCTCGTGAGTTCGTGAGGGTCGCAAGTCGGCAGTTTCCGCGAGCCAGCGGAGGCCGCGAATCGGTAACCACTGCGACGGCAACGGTGCCGCGAACCGGCAACTGCCGTGATAGCAACGGTGCCACGAATCGGTAGTTTCCGCGAGAGCGACCGTTTCGCGAACCGGTAGTGCTTAAAGGGCCAGCGGTTCGAGGGCCAGCGGTTCGCGCGAGTCCTGGGCAACCAGCAACCGCCTCGCCGTGTCGTTATACCAATCCGAGGCGACGATTCCGATGAAGTTTTTGGGGAAACCCATGAACGGATTGCTCGTGTTGGACAAACCTTCGGGACCGACTTCCCGGCAGATCGTGGATCAGGTGCAGCGGTACTTGCCGCGACGGACCAAAGTCGGGCACGCCGGGACGCTCGATCCGTTGGCCACGGGGGTGCTGGTCGTATGTATCGGAACAGCAACACGTTTGGTCGAGTTGGTCCAGGATCTGGGCAAGACTTATCATTCGCGATTTCGACTCGACGGCATCAGTTCGACCGACGACGCCGACGGAATCATCCAACCGCTGGTGTCGGCAGCGGTATCCGAGTCGGCAGCGGCGTCGGCATCTGCCGACGTACGAATTCCTGACGAATCGGCCGTCCGTTCGGCATTGAGCGAATGGGTAGGATTCGTGGAGCAGGTGCCACCCGACTACTCGGCCGCTCATGTGGCTGGACAGCGCGCCTATAAATTAGCGCGCAAAGGTGAGGTGGTGGAACTATCGGCTCGCCCGGTACGCATCGACGCAATTGAGCTACGGCACTATGCTTGGCCGACGCTGGAAGTCGAGATCGATTGCGGCAAAGGGACATACATTCGTGCGCTTGCTCGGGACGTGGGACGGCGTCTGGGGGTGGGGGGATATGTAGAAACCTTGCGCCGAACGCGGATTGGGCCGTTCCGCGTCGAAGACGCTCTGCCCAGCCACGAGTTGCGTTCGCGGGCCATCCTCGAAGCTCATCTGCTTCCGTTGGTGTCGGCCGTGCCGGAATTGCCTCAAGTGATGCTGCCGCCCAAGTACTTACGTCAACTAACTTTCGGTCAATGGATTCCGGCATCTGTCTGGCGTTCGGCGCTTGGGACGGCCTGGGGGACGGCGAAAGATTCTGGGGCGGCACCAGGGGCGAACTTCCGCTCTCACCCCTCTGGGGATTCGGACGAATCCTTCGCCTCATCGGCAAAGCGATGGGCAGTCGTCACCGTGACGGGGGAATTGGCCGCCTTGGCCAAGGTCCGCGACGACGGCGCGTTGGGGCCGGATAAAGTGTTCGTGCGACCGGAAGAGTGCGACGCGGTTTAGACGCAAGTGCGACAAGAGCAGGGCATCACGCGTCTCATCTGTGGAAGAGAAGACGACCTCGACCGCGGGCCTGCATGGTCATGCCGAAAAGCGGGCAACGTGTTAGTAACGCGGGGGGCCGAGCAGGAGGGAAGAAGCGTTCGTAGCGACCTATGGTAGGGGAAAGAACGGCAAATTCTTGCCAACGAATCGGCCAAGCAGGTGTTGTCAAGGGTGTCGTCCGATAGGCATCGAGCTTCGGAAAAGTGGATGATTCCTAGCGGTTGGAGCGTTCGCAAGAGCTTCGCCGTCTGGTTCGAGTAGGTGGATGGACCGAATTTAGAAATGACGTAGCTCGAATTGCCTTTCTCGATTTACAATCCCCACTAGGGAAACTCCATCGCCTCGCCGTTCACCATGAGGAGTGCCCGGCGAACAGCTTCCAAAGGAGAGTCTGGACA
The DNA here is from genome assembly GCA_937949245.1 of uncultured Gemmataceae bacterium. GTDB lineage: Bacteria > Planctomycetota > Planctomycetia > Gemmatales > Gemmataceae > CALEEC01. The sequence continues at coordinate 6,488 of CALEEC010000206.1, forward strand.
ATGCAGCTGGTCTACAGGCTCAAGATTGCCGTTGCCTTTCTCGGCCTCGCCGCAATCATTACTGCGACCTATGTCATGGGCGACAGCCCCGGCAAGCGTCCGAAGGATGCCCCGCTCGGCGGGCTTAATGAATTAGCCGATCGAGCCAAACTCGGCGACGAAGTCGCTTCGACACGTTTCAGCAGGTCACCGTTGGTGACCTACACCTCGTTGAAAGGTGAGCAACTGTTCGCTTTGCAATTTTCCGCGAAAATCGATCCGACCACGACGATTCGTCCGCGGGATCTGCTGGTGATGATCGATACGACGGCCAGCCAAGCCGGTACGCCCATGAAGCAAGCCCGGCAGATTCTTTCGATCTTGGCGGAAAATCTGTCGCCGGTCGATCGCATTGCGGTGTGGACGGTCAATAGCCCGAAAGCCACCCGAGATCTGACGCGGGGCTTCCAAAATCGGCAATCGCCGTTGGTGACGGCCGCCCAAAAATATCTGTTTGAAACGGAATATGCCTCGGGTGCTGCGGATCTGGGCGGAGCGATCCGCCGCGCTATCAGCAGCTTCGATCAAAAGTCGAGCCGGCAGCAAGTGATTCTGTACCTCGGCGACGGGGAAAGTTCCTACGCTCCGCTGAGCGAAACGGATCGCTTCCAGTTGAGCGAAGCGATGGTGCAGGCGAACATCGCTTTCTACGCGGTGCCGCTGGGGTTGCAATTCCATCCGCAAAACTTGCATAGCTTGGTCAGCGCGACCGGTGGCGCGGTCGTCCGCGTCTCCAGCGATGACCTGAAAGACACGCGGTCGCAAATCGCCATGGCCAATCGGTTGTTATCGACCATGTCGATACCGGTTCTGCTGCCCAGCAAGGTGAAGCTGCCTGCGGAAGTGGTCGAATTTTACCCGGCCAAACTCCCGCCGGTACGTGCGGATACGCCGCTGTTGATTGCGGGGAAGTTTGCCCAAGTACCGGCCAAGCTCGAAGTGACGGTCGAAGGCAAAGTGTTGGGCAAAGAGGTGAAAGTGAGCGTCAGCGAACCGGTGCCGGCCAGTCAACCGGATCACTTCTTCCTGGTCAGCATGGTGGAGCAATGGCGCAACGCCCCGCATAAGGAAATGCCGGCCATGCTCCGGGCTGATCGCTCGCTGGCGATGGCCTACGAACAATGCCGACTGGCTCGCGAAGAGTTGTTGACCCAAGCGCAGTGGGCCATCCGGGCCGATCGGCTGGATGCGGCCCAGAATTTGTTCACGGCCGCCGCGAAGCTGGATCCGTCCGACGCGGAAGCCAAAGCCGGCCTGAAAGTCGTTGAGCAAATGCGTGCGGGGAAAATCACCAAAAAGCAGTTGATCGAGAAAGCATTGAAATCCGAAGGGGGCATCAAAGCGCAGCTCACGCCGGATGAAGAAGCTCGCCTGATGCGTGTGGCTCTGCAAGATACCAACGCACCGGCAGCTCCTGCTGCATCGGCCACGCCACCGGCCGCCCCTCGCACGGAAACCAACGATGCCCTGCTGCGTGCCGAGGAGGCCCGCCAAGTGGCTCGTGAACAACAAGTGACGGCCGAAACCGAAGCCCAACTGCGCGAAGCACGTCGGGCGTTGGAAAGCGACCCGGCCGGGGCGTCGTTGCAAGTCAAACAATTGATTCGCAATCTGCAAGAGAATCCGAACCTGTCGGACAAAACCCGCAAGCTGTTGCTGAGCCGAGCGACTTCGCTGCAACAAGAAATCCAAGTGCGTGGCTCGGCCATCCAACAACGGCTACGCGAAGAAGCGGAACGCGTGGAGCGTTCGCGTCTGCGTTTGGAACTCGACAAGCAACGGGTCATCAACGAAGAAAAGATCCGCGAACGGGTACGGGCTTTTGCGACGTTGATGAATCAAGCCCGATACGAAGACGCCTACAACGAAGCGCTGCAACTGCAACGCGAGCAGATCAACAAGGGCGAACCGGTGTCGATTGAAGCGACGGCCGCCTACGCCCAAGGTTTGAACGCAACCAACCTCCGTGAAACCCGCGAGCTGATTCGTCTGCGCGAAGAACGCTACCTGATGACGATGATGCAAGTGGAAAAATCGCACATTCCTTACCCCGACGAACCGCCGGTTCATTATCCCCCGGCAGCGGTGTGGCGTGAACTGAACAAGTATCGCAAGAATCGCTACTCCGAAGTCGGCCTAGGCGGTGACCCGGAAGAAATTCGCGCCAACCTGGAACTGCGTCGCCGAATGCGCGAAACGCCCGTCGAAATCAAGCAAGACGGGGGCGTGACCGCGCCGCTGCAATCGCTGATGGAAGACTTCTTCAAGGATAAGTACAAGATCGAATACTTCATCGATGAGCAAGCCTTCAAGGAAGCCACCAACGACTCCAACTTGAAAATCAAGGAAGAGAACGTCTCGATTCCGAAGGTGTCGGGGGTGTCGATTGAGTCGGCATTACGCAAGATGTTGGACACATTGCCCCCCAACTACACCGCGACTTACTTGATCCGCGACGGTCGGGTGGAGATTACGACGGGCGAAAAAGCGTTCCGCGATAAGGCGATCCGTGTCTTCCCCGTGGCGGATCTGGTCATCCCAATCCCGTCGGCGGTGAACCAACAGGCCCTGCAACAGAACCTGCAAGTGATGGGGTCATCGTTTGCTGCGTCGTTCAATGGGGTGTCCGGGAACGTGCTCGGGATCTCGGGGATTGGTGGGAACTTCGGCTTCGGCCTTGCCGGCTTCAACGGAGCGATCCAAGGCATCGCTGGGGGCGGCCTGCAAGGTGGGAACGCCGGTTTCGGCGGCGTGATGCAAGGCTTCCAAGGAGGCGGCTGCTTGAACACCGGCTTCGGTGGCGGGGTCGTTGGCTTCGGAGGTGGTCAGCAAGGTCAATTCGGTAACCTCGGGGGCCAATTCGGTATCCAAGGGGGCGACCAATCGACGCAGTTGATCCAACTGATTCGTGAAGTGGTCGATCCTGGTTTCTGGGGGGCCGCGTTCGGTTGCCAAGTGCAAGGCGGAGCCGGAGGCGTCGATCCGATGGATCCGGCAGTCGACCCGCAACAAGTGTCGGTGCAAAACCAACTTGGCTACTATCCGCCGGCGCGAGCGTTGATCGTGCGCGGCACCTCACGTACCTACGGTTCGGGTGGTTATAGCCGACTGCGTCGCGCTGGGGGCGGTGCCGGGCCGGTGATGCAAGGACCGGGCGGGGTCCGTCGGCCGGGCGATGCCTTGGCTCAAGGCAACGACGGCAAGAACGACAAGAACGGCAACGCCGCTAAAGACCACGAAAAAGCCGTCGTCATCCACGGCGAAAAGATCACCGACCTCAACCCTAAGAAGATCTGGCAGAAGTTCCTCTCCAGTGGCGTGACCGACCCGGGACTGGTCATCGCTGGAGCGGAAGTGTTGGCCCTGAGCGAGAACTTCGAGCATGCCGCCGAATTGCTCAAAGCCAACCTGCGGCAAGGCATCGTGTCGCAACCCTGGGTGCATGAAGCGTTGCAAATTGCTTTGGCCACTTCCCAAGCCGCACCTGAAGAGTTGGAGCGGGCCAATCTGTCGGCTATCGACTTGGCTCCACGCGATGCCGAAGCCTACCTCAAGTCGGCGAAAGCCATGGCCGAGATGGGCGATACCTCTCTGGCCATTCGCCTCTGCCGACAAGCCGCGGCACTGCAACCCGACATGCCGGAACCGTATGTTAACTCGTTGGTCTATGCGGGAAAAGACAAAACGGTGGATGTCGATGCCTTAGGCTGGGCCGCGACCAATCTGCTCAAACGCGATTGGCCCAAGCTGGGGAGCATCGATTATCATCTGCAAGCTCGCGATCAACTGGCTCGCTTGGAAGAGAAGCTCAAGAAGGAAAA
>CALEEC010000207.1 GCA_937949245.1 uncultured Gemmataceae bacterium
AAGCCCCCACGGTCCAGCAAGAAACTCTGACGACTCTCCAGAGCCGAATCTTGGTCGCGTTGGGCCAACATCCGTCGCCCGAGGGCTTATCGTTACTGCTCGAAGTGGTTAACACACCGGAGAAGAAAACCGATAGCGAAATGGCGATCCAGCATCGTCGTGATCTGCGTTTGGCCGCCATTCGCTCGTTGAAGACGTATCCCGACTCTAAGACGGTGGCCGCTCTAGTGAAGGTCTTGCAAACCGAAAAGGACGTGTCTTTGCGAGATCGTGCCCATGAAACTTTGGTCGCGGTCACTGGACGCGATCTGCCGGCCGAAGGCAAAGGGTGGGAGGCGGCTCTCGAACCGGGTTTCCCTCTCAAACCCGAATCGCCGAGCATGCTTCGCCGGGTAGGCCAATGGTTTTCTCATTGAACCGAGTGAATCTAGCAACTTCGCATAGTTGCGTCCATTACGGAGGGGAGAATCGCAGTTCGACCGGAGAATCCATCAACAAAAGGCGTCGATTGTCCCATGGTCCCGTGCGAAAGTCGATGCGATGGTTCACGCCAGAGCTGGACTTGCTAGGCGAGGCATAAATCCTTACATTAGCGGTGGTTGTTGCTCTTCCCTCCTGCGGAACCAAGATCGGATCGAAGCCTCACGCGACTTCACTCCGAGGAACTTATGATCGACGGCGTGCGGATCATCCCGCTCAAACAAATTCCTGACGAACGCGGCAAAGTCATGCACATGCTGCGTCGTACCGACCCACATTTCCTCGAATTTGGCGAGGTTTATTTCTCGGTGGTCTTCCCCGGGGCGATCAAGGCTTGGCACCTGCACACGCGAATGACCATCCACTACGCGGTGCCTTATGGTCGAATCAAACTGGTCCTCTATGATGAGCGTGCCGATTCGCCGACGAAGGGGGAAATTCAAGAAATCTTCTTGGGGGTCGATCATTACGCCTTGGTGCAGGTGCCGATCCATGTCTGGAACGGTTTCAAGGGGTATGGCACCACCGAAGCGATCGTCTGCAACTGCGCGACGATCGTCCATGATCCCGATGAAATCGTGCGTCTCGATCCCTTCGATCCACGGATTCCGTATGATTGGAGCCTGAAACATCGATGAGATGTCTCATCGTCGGAGCTTCGGGGCAGGTCGGCGGTTGGTTGGTTCAGGGGTGCCAACTTGCCGGTTGGGATTGGCTGGGGACCGGCCAGACTCAGGCAAAGCCGCCGTTGCTTGCGGTCGATCTGCGCGATCCGACGGCCTTGCCGCATCTGATCGCGGAATATCGCCCCGATTACGTCTTTCTGGCCGCAGCTTTCACCCATGTCGATCGTGCCGAATCGCATCCCGAGGAATGTTTTGCGGTCAATGTGGCCGGCACCGAACGCTTGGCACAGGCACTGTCGAAGACAGCCGGCCGGTTGGTGTTTTTTTCGACGGATCACGTCTTTTCCGATAGCGACCGTGCCAATCGCGAAGACGATCCCCCCGCCCCCTTAAGTGTGTATGCCCGCAGCAAAGTGCTTGCGGAGCAATGCATTCGGGAGATCCTCCCAGATCGGCATTTGATTTTGCGAACCAGCTGGGTCTTTGGCCCGGAAAAACAGGGGAAAAATTTTGTCTATCGGGCACTGCGGACGCTACAACAAGGTCAGCCGTTGCTGGTGGCACGCGATCAGTATGGCCAACCGACCTTCGCCCCCGATTTGGCCCGCGTGGCAATGCAACTCGCCTTGGGTGGGGATGTCGGCACTTGGCACGCCGTGGGGCCGGATCGGTTGACCCGCTTTGCTTTCGCGCGGTTAATCGCCCATTTGTTCGGCCTCGATTGCAACCTCGTTCGTGGCCTAGCGACCGCCGACTTGCAGCAACCGGCCCCGCGCCCCGGCAAGGTTTGGCTATCGCGGTTTGCCCTCAGTCAACGGCTGGGTTCGACGTGCATTCGCAGTGCCGCGGAGGGCTTACGGGCCATGCGCGAGCAACTCGGACTGACCTTCCCGACTTCCCACTCGGCGTAAAACCTTGCCGCGTAACGGCATAAAAGTTCGCAGCCTCATCGGACGAATTCGCTCCGTGCGAGCCATGCATCGATGGTCCGTCCTGACGCGACGACGGGTGAAATTTATTGGGGGATTCGCTGCAATTTCTTCGCAGAATGGCGAAAAGGGGTTGAAAAGCGGCTGTTGGTTGCCATAATCACAGAGATGCAGCCGGAGTGGCGGAATTGGCAGACGCGCCAGGTTGAGGGCCTGGTTCCCGTTTAGGGAGTGCAGGTTCAAGTCCTGTCTCCGGCATTCAACCCCTGAGCTTCGGCTCGGGGGTTTTTGTTGGTGGCCGCGCATGCGGGGCGTTCTGTGGTGCCTCGAAGGTATCCAGTCGCTTGGACGTTGGTGGCAATCCCCTACGCCTACGGTCGGCCCATCAATGCCTTGGAAGTGGTTATTCTCCCGTGTTCGCTGGCGGCAAGCGAATGTCAGCTCGTTGGTGCGTCTAACTTCTCTCGGCTCGATGGCACATCGCATTTCTACCATTTCGATACGTCCCACTTCCACCGGTGGATGATATGTCCCACTTCTCTGCGAGTTTCCCTTGAGTCTTTTTCCCTTGGGGGCAGAGACATGCCGACGCGTGTTGTTCCGCCAGGCAGGATCTCAGGGGCTACGAGGTGAGATGGTATTGCCGGGAGCGAAACCGTGATAAGATAGGGGGCATGTTGTTCTTGCGATAAGCCACAAGATATCGGGATGTCGCTCCCTGATCGTCGTTTCGTGGATCTTTCGAGAAAGAATCAGAGAACATGGACCATTTCCATTACCGCAATCGGGTGTTGTATTGCGAAGATGTCGCCATTCCCGAACTGGCCAACCAATATGGCACGCCTTTGTTCGTCTACAGCCAAGCGACGCTCTTGCATCATTTGACGCAACTGCAACAAGCCTTCGCCCCGGCGGATCCGATCGTTTGCTACAGCGTGAAGACCAACGGCAATCTGAGCATCTGCAAATTGATGGCGGGCAATGGTGCAGGCTTCGACGTTACCAGCGGCGGGGAACTGTATCGCGCTTTGCGAGCGGGAGCCAAGGGCGATCACATTGTTTTTGCCGGCGTGGGCAAAACCGATGAAGAAATGCGCTACGGGCTGAACAGCAATGTGTTGATGTTCAACGTCGAATCGGAAGCGGAACTGTTTGCTCTGGGCGAGGTGGCCAAGTCGATGGATCGTCGAGCGCCGGTGGCTCTGCGGGTCAATCCCGCTTTACCGCCCAAAACCCACGTCAAGACCGATACCAGTGTCAAAGGCACCAAGTTCGGCCTGGACATCGATTCGGTTCTTGAAGTAGCGCAGAAGGTCGTTGGGCATCCGCATCTGGAGATTATCGGACTGCACATGCACTTGGGATCGCCCATCCTCAGCGCTCAACCCTACCGCGAAGGGGCCGAGAAGGGAGTCCATCTGATCGAAAAATTGCGTCAGCAGGGGCATGCCATTCGTTTCCTCAATATGGGAGGGGGCTTCGGCATTCACTATCGCAAGCAAGAAGCTCTCCCCGCCCAGGCGTTTGCCGAGGTGATTTTGCCTGCCGTCAAGGCGTCGGGTTGCCGCTTGGTTCTCGAACCGGGGCGTTTCATCGTCGGCAATGCCGGTGTGTTGATCAGCCGGGTATTGTACACCAAAGAATCCGGCGGACGACGCTTCATCATTCAAGATGCCGGGATGAACGATCTGATTCGACCGACGTTGTACGACTCGTTCCATCGGATCTGGCCGGTGGTGCCGGATGATTCGGTGCCAGTGATGCCCGACGATTTCGAGGCTCCGATTGTCGGCACGGTGTATCAAGACGTGGTCGGTCCGGTCTGCGAATCGGGGGACTTTCTGGCCAAAGAACGGGCCTTGCCTCTGATGAAACGAGGCGAACTGCTATGTACCTTCTCCGCCGGTGCCTATGGCATGGCCATGAGTTCCAACTACAACTCGCGTTTACGGGCAGCGGAAGTACTCGTTACAGGCGATACACATCGTCTGATCCGTCGTCGCGAGACTTTCTCCGACCTGGTTGCCGCGGAAGAGGCTTGCATCTGAGCCATCTCGGGCAAGGATAGTAGATAAACTGCGTTTGCATCCTCCGAGCGGGGTCGGCCAACCTTTCGATTCGAGGAGATCTACCGGTGAACGTGCGATTCCGTGAGGTGATCTGGACCGGCGTGCTGCTGTGGCTATCCGCGCCAGTTCTTGTTGCCCAGCAAGATTCTGATTTTTACAATCCGCCGCAAAATGCTCGCGATTCTTGGAATGCCTTGAAAATCGAATACCGCCTCGGCAAATTTGAAGTCGCAGCCGAGCATGTGAGAGCTCTGGTCACCAAGTTCAAACCGACCGATCAGGAACTGCTCGAGTTTGAAAACGAGATAGGCATTCAAGCATTTCTCCGGTTACGCACCGTTCCGAAATGGTCCGACAAACCCGAAGTCGATAAGGAAGCCCGCGACAATGTCGAGAAATTGATCGCGGCCGTCTCGGGAGCATTGAAGGCCAAATATGGCAACCCCAAGACCATCGAGTACTATGCGAAACGCCTGACGGGTGCCCCCGAAGAACAGGTCTACGCCATTAGCGAACTACGCAAATCCGGCGCGGATGCTATCCCAGTGCTCATCGCGATGCTACAGGCGGACCCCACCGAGGAACAAGAGTTGGCGATTTATGAGGCTTTGCCGCGGCTGGACACCGTCACTGTACCGCCCCTGTTGGCCGTCCTCGCCGACGAACCGAAACTCCGGCTGCCACTGCTCGATGCGTTGGATCGTCGACTCGATCTGGCCGATCTGCGTCGTAACTTGGACAGCGACATCGCGCCGTTGCTGTGGTACTTCGCCAATCCCGCCGAGTCGAATCCCGAGCCATTACGGACGCGGGCGCTCCGCATGCTAACCAAACTGAAACTAGGGTTGCCGCAGAACAAACGCCCGGAAGAGGAACTCAATCGCTTTGTCGAAGCCTGCTATCGGCACCAAGTGTCGTTCTCTAGCCCCCTGGTGTGGAAATATCAGGATCGGATTCTCTCGGGCACGCCGACGACCGTGGTAGCTGCCGAGGAATACTTCGGGCTGCGGTTTGCCAAGTGGGCGTTGGAGATTCGGCCGAACTTCCCTCCCACCGAAGTGCTGTTTGTCAGCTTGGCCATCGATAAGGCGATGGAGCGGAGCAGCGGGAAACTTCCGTTCCTCGCCGAGGCCGCTCCCGATTTGTACAAGATTCTAGCCGGTGCCCCGAGCGAATTGCTGGTGTCGGCCCTCAACAAAGCCATCAACGAACGGCAATCGCGGGTGGTGCTGGGATTGGTGCAAGTCTTGTCGGATCGCATGGACCCTGCGATGGCGCGTCCGCGCACGACCGGCTACACTTCGACGGGCAAACCGATTGAAACACCTCCGCCGCTGGTCCGGGCGTTGTACTATGCCGACGATCCGCGGGTTCGTCAGGCTGCCGCGGAGGCTCTGCTGCGCATTCCGATGATCCCGCAGCATGGCCAAACCTCGCGGATTGTCGAAACGCTCCGCCGTGCATTGACCAACGATCCCGAGGAAGCCCCGCAGAAGTCGGTGAAAGTGCTGATCGGCGATCGTAATCGTCCTCGGGGCGAGCAATTGGCCGTGCGAGTACGCCGAGCAGGGTATCAGGCCGAGGTGGTCGAAACGGGCAAAGAGATGCTGCGGCGCCTGTCGGCCAAAGAGGATGTCGATGTGTTATTCCTCAGCGACACCTTGGCCTATCCGCCGTTGCCGGAGATCCTTGGCCAACTGCGTGCGGATGCTCGTTGGGGCCATCTGCCGACCTTGGTTTACACTTCCAACGTCAACATCGAACAACCCCCGGAAATTGACACTGTCATGCTCCGCTTGGCCGTGCTAGTATCGCAACTGGACAAGGGACGCATCGATCTCCCTCCGGCCAATCAAGAAGAAGCACGCCTATTGGTGATGCGACAGATCCTCAACCGTCGTGTCAACGCGATGTTGGGATATGTGACAGCCAAAGGTGAAACCAAAGTTACGGATCTCGCGGTCGACCAGCCGTTGATGATGAAGGTTGAGTACCTCATTTACACGCTCTTCGAGATCCAGGTTGCCCCTCTGGAGCCAACCTTGAAAGAGCGTTTGAATGTACTGCGGGACTATGTGCTGAAGCACCCCAAGCCGCTGTTTGCGAATCTGCAACCTCGCTTGGTCAACCTGACGCAGTCCTTGGCTACAGCGGAAGCCCTACTGACTGCCGAACAAGCGGCCACTCTGGAGAAGACGTTACGCATCATCTACGAGCGAGAGCCGATCTACGCCACGGTGCGCAAGATCCAGTTTGCCGAACTCGATTCGCCGGCCGCGCCACTGATTCGTAACGAACGGCAAATTCGCCTGATCTTTGAACCGTTCACCGATGAGGCGGTGCAGCAAGAGATCGCTACTTCGTTTGCTCAAGCGGCTCCGCCGTTGAGTCCGGAAGAACGCCAGTTCAACGCGGCCCGCGCGATTTTCTGGTTGCGGAAGATTGCCGCCGGTGAGTTGCCAGGGTATGATGCACGCTTGGTGGGGGTAGATTCGGTTTACGAAGCAGTACGATCGGCATCGCGTTCTGATGCTTTGGTGGTGGATGCGATTGGTGCCCTGAGTGCCTTGGCCCGAGTGGACGCTCAACAGGAATTGGCCAATCTCGTACTCAATCCGAATCGCAAGATCGAGCATCGACGTTTGGCCGCTCAGGGATTAGCCCGACACTTGCAGATGACAGGCTCCAAACTGCCTGCGAATCAAGTGTCGGCCCTGGAACAACTGGCCCAGGCACCCGGCGATGCCGAATTGGGCCGATTAACCACCGTAATCGTCGGCATCGCTCGTCCGAATCGTGCGAGCTTCGACAATCGATTGCGTGGATATGTCCCTTCGGCAGCTCCGCAAGTTCCGATGGCACCCATGCCCAAAGCTCCTGAGGGGACAGACACCAATAACTAAGCGACTCGTCGGTAAGGCTTTTCGCTTGGCCCACCCCCACTTGGTGCAGGGTGGGCTTTCGCTTTTCGGTCAGAGATTCTAGCGCAAGTGCTTGTCCCAAGGGCGTTCTCCGGTTGAACCACGGGCACTCAAAGGGGATGGAGGCCGAACCATGACTTCCGCGACGCATAGCGATTCGACAGGTAGATTGCCGACGATCTCGGAGTTGACGCTTCGGATGATGCAATCCTCCCCCACGAGCCTGGATGTGCTCGAAGATCTATCGGAAGTCGAACCTCATGAAACTTACGGAGCGGTGCGTATTGATCCGCGTTCCGCCTGGAGCGATGCCATCGAAGCCTTACGGGCTTTCGGTCTACCGCTGCATGTTCGCCACCTCACGGCTCCACCGGAGTGGAATCGTCTGGTGTCGCTGGCCGAAGCCCGAGCCACTTGGCTACCGATGGCTGCCGGCAACTATCCGCAGCGAGTCGGCGATCTCGACGCCTTGCTTCACGCGGCATCCCTCAGCGAGTTACGGCCGCTGCATCCGCCGCACGAATCCGGCATGGCCGTGGCTACACCGATCCGCAACTGGGTCGCTCAAGCGATGGCCAGCGAATCGCTGCCGAACCTTTTATTGGCTGCCGGGGTTTTACGGCGGTTGGAAGCGTTCACCGAAACGGAACGCGTACTGACATTCGCCCAGTCGTTGTTGGATGCCGCCGGTTCGGTGGCCTGGGCGAATGAGAAAGCCGCCCTGTTGTGGCATCGCGGTCGCTGGGAAGAGGCGGCTCACGAATGGAACAAACTCCCCGATTCGCCCGTGGTCCATTTCAATCGCGGAATGTCGGCTTTGTTCCTCGGACAGACCGAGTTGGCGCGGCTCTGGCTGGCTCGTGCCGGGGCCGACTTGCCGGAATCTTCGTCATGGCATCATCTGGCTCGGCTCTACCTCTCCCTGGCCGAGATCCGCGCTTGATGGAGCGAATATTCCGGCATCGATGGGCGATACTTTGCCGAGGGTTTGTTCCTCCAGCGACTCACGTCGCTGGATCGCCTTGTCAACGAAATTCCGACGACTCACATCTGCCGGCTCGCCTGGCAGCCGACGACGCGAGTCGTCGGGTGGTTTCTGAACTTTTGCCGACTCACTTCTGCCGCTCGCCAGTCATCGTCACGCCCCCGTCGATTCTTCCAGTCGACCCAGCCGCCAGGCACGGTGTTCGCAGACTCGAAAAAACCAGCGCGAAAACAGAGCCAAGCCGAGCGTCGTCAATAATAACGTCAAGCCTAGCTCGCGGTCGCTCCATGTGACCAAGGGGGAGGCAGGTAGAACTGTCATCTCGGAAGTGGCGTGGAACAACGCTCGCCGAATCCCCTCCAACCAATAGGTGGGGGGTAACGCCAAACTAAGCCACTGAACTGGCTGGGGCAAAATACCGATGGGAAAGACAGCTCCGCATAGCAAATACATCACCCCCGCGACGCCTTCGCTCAGGAACATGCCTTGCCGCGACATGTTCAGCACTGCGGCCGCTAAGATCAACCCCATGGCCAAGAGCATCGCCACTCCGACGACCAAGTAGAACACCAGCCACGCCCAGGCGATCGACTCTCCCGGTATCATCCGTCGAATGTCGGAAAAACAGATCCAGCCGACCGTCAGATTCAGCAAAGCGCCGATTGCTGCCTGGAACACTCGTGCCAGCCCACGTCCCATGAGATAGCTTTGCAGGTGAGCCGGGCTGATGTAGATGTATTTCAGCATGCGGTAATGCTCGCGGTCTTGAATAACGGCATAGCTCATGCCAAAAGTGACCGCACCGACCAGAGCGAAACAAGCATTACCGACATAAAGATAAGGCAGAAATGCCGTCGGCACCGCCCCTTGGGTCGCAGACCGAGCCGCGAAAAACATGCAGACCAGTAACAGCGACCCTGCCACGGGCTTGACCAAGACGTAGATGGCGAACAGCCACGGCTCGGTCCAGTTCGATTCGATCTGCCAACCCAGCCAACTCGCCCAACGAAACGAAGGCCAGTGGAAGTTCCCCCAAGGCGTCTGCATGTGCGTTCTCGTGCCCACTTCGCGAAGTCGGTGCCGATGTCGGCGGTAGGTTCAGCGTGTCGCACCGACTGGCCGACGTTCGCCGACCTCGGGCCGAATCGGTTCGGGAATGGCACACATGACGTCGGCAATGTGGTCGAGGTACGGCTTGATCAGACCATAGGCTTCGGGGGAAATGTGCCGGCGCATATGCTTATCCATCAGTGCGTAATTATCGCGGAGGAACTGCGGCGTCATATGAACCGATTTCATGATGCTGCGGAACCAAATCGTCCATGTTTCGTCGAGGATGTCGGTTTCGCCGATGAACATAGCATTAGCGCACAGAGCCATCGTCATACCGACGTCCCGCATGGCCTTAGCCCAAGCATACGGTCGGAAGGTGTGGAACTTCGGGTACAACTTCTGATACTCAGCGAACATGTCTTGGATGATTTTGTCTTGGGCGGCTTTGAGTTCTTGCAAGGCCGCGATACGCTTAGGCACCGTGGCGACGTATTCTTCCACCTGACTGATCTCAGTTTTGGTGGGATAGCGGTCAATACACTTACGCAGTAACGTATGGATCATACCGTGGCTACCTCAGGAGGAGAGTCTTCGTGAGCAGGTTCACTTGAGGAAGCGGCCAATTTTTCGGGGCCATTCGGGTCGATGCCGACTAACAACGCATTGAAGAACGGCTCGATCACACTGGTTTGAGCCGCGGACAAACGGCGGAAAATCACTTCCCGCAAGACACGGATCGCGTCGGCTACCTCGGTCATGGGCATTTCCAAGTTGGTCATCATCGCTTGGAAATGATCGACCAAACGCCGACGCACGAACTGCACTTCATCGGCCAACATCGCGTGAACCAACACTGGCACTAGGGCCGCGATGTCGTTGGCGAACGGTCGCGAGTAAAGTTGCCGATCGGGATATTGTTTTTTCAACTCGGCGAGAACTTCTCGGCCCAAAACGGGATCGGCACGTTCAATAGCCGACGCCGTCTGCAAGCGCAGGGGCATGGTCGAGAAGTATTCTTGCATCCGAGCCATTTCCTCAGGCGTGAAGTAGCGTTCGTTCGCCTGATGGATGATGTCGCTAAGCCAAGTTTTCACGACGTTGCCTCCACCGGAGCCGAGCCGGTCAGTTCGCCCGGCAAAGTTTCACCGAGCATCCGTTTGAGAATGGTTTCGTGAGCCACCACGGTATGGGGTGGGGCTTTGAGCAGCCAAGTTTCCGTCTCGGCGATCCAGGGGGAAGCAGCAATTACAAAGAGCGACGATTCTGCACCTTGCGTGGGACACGCGGTCTGGATCGCATCGAGATCTTGGCCGGATAGATACGAAAAAATCGCGCCGAGAAAGCCGGCCATCAGCATATCCACCGGGCGATCCGACGAACTGACGATGCTGGGCATCATCGAATGAGCCAGTTCGGCGACGATGATGCCTTGCTCCAAGTAAGTCAGATTGATTTTCAGCAGGCCGTAGCCGTGATAGTTGAATGCTTCGGCCAAGTAGGTGTGAACGGTGCCGGCGCTCAGTTCGCTGAGCGAGGCTTTGAATAAGTAGTTGCCGATCTCTTTCTCGAAGCGTTTGGCGAATTGTTCGCCCCAACGTCGGCCGCATCGTTTCATCACCTTGCGATACGATTTTCCCGTTTCGTAAATCAAGGCATCGCGAAAGCCGATGAGAAAATCGTTGGTCAGGGCACAGACACGAGTTCCGGTCGCGGTTCGCGTGGTGCCTTTTACGATGTCAGTGACGAAAAAGTCTGGCCGAGAGTAAAACCCGGGACGCAGTCGGAAGGATGCTTCACCGGTAGACATAGACTCTCCTAAAAGACAAAGCGCACGGTTTCCGAAGAACTCGCCGGCGCGGCAGGTTTCGGCGGAGTGATCGGAAAACAGGCATAAAACGCTTTCAACGAAGCGCGCACCGTGGGGCGTGGCCCTTGCGGAACCGAGGGCGTGGGCGTGGACGTGGCCGACGCCGATGCTGCCGGTGGTGCCGTCGTCGATGCTTCAGCCGTGGCATTCCCCGCACGAACCGATGGGGAGGATGAGGATTCCGCCGGGGTAGGCGCTGGCGTCGATGTTTTCGCGGCACGAGCCAAGTGCGCATACAATGCTTTCAGCGGAACTGTGGTGTTTTTCGCGACCATGACGCTAGCTCCGATAGCAACATCAGACCATTTACAATTACAAAGCGGACACCTTGCGGATGATGTCGCTAGCCGTGGCTCCCTCCGAACGCCAGAAGGCGGCCGCGTTCACGCGCTCGTAATCCGACACTAAGAAGCGGCAGTGGTCTTCCCCCGTGGCATAGCACTGCATTTCCACCGAACCGAGGCTGCGTCGGGCCAGCACACTGAAGACTGCCGCGAACAAGCCCGCATAGAAGTAGCAGACGACGGCCCCAATATCGCCGATCGACTGGGCCACGGCGGACTCATACAGTTCGATGTACAGCAGTCCCTTGTTCTTTTGCCGAAAATCAAAACGCCAGCTCCCCCAACCTTCGATGGTCAGAGGCCACCACCAAGTCTCCAACAGGAAATCGACACGCATGTTTTCCAAGTCGGCCTCAAACTCCGCTTGATGCCGGCGGAGGAAGCCTTTCATGTCTTCCATCCCCCATTGGTAGCCGCACTTGTACATGATTTCTCGGGCAGCCGAGGCTCCCACTTCGTCTTCCAGACTGCCCAACATCGCGACCATGAAATCCTCGGTCACCCGCATCATGCGTTGGCCATAAGGATTGTGGATGGTGCCTTTCTCGGGGTCGTGGCGATAGAACAAGTCGTCGAAGTAGGGGTTGTGCCGATACGGCTGCACCCCGTTGACAGGGGTAATGACACTGCGGATGCGGCCATCGCTGATGCCGGGCCGACGCAGAAATGTCATTGCCTTCAGATCGGCTTTTTCCTTCCAGAACAATTGCAACGTTTGTTCGGAAGGACGATCGATGGCTTCGTTTTCTTCGAGTGGTGGCATGAGTGATTACATCTCCTTGATCTTTTCCAGGTCTTTGGCAATGCTGGAACACAAGGTCAACATCGTGCGGGTGATGATCTTCCCCTTAGGAATCAGTACGGCCCCTGAGACGGGGTGCCGATAGTCTTGCTTGGCCTCCTCGCCGATGAGATCCATCAGGTCGTCGGCTGATCTGAGGTACATCGCGGCAGGGACTTCAACGACGATGCCTTCCCCCAACACTTTGCACTGACAGGCCAAGCGGCTGTCGGCATCGGTGTCGGCGATCAGCCCCAAGGTCCGCTCTTCGCGGGCGCTGATGGGGGAGAGTTTCTCGCCTCCCTCCCGCACATAGACATGGCAGGTGGCACACAACCCCCGACCGCCACAGGCCATTTCGACATCCAATGCCTTGGCCAACAAGCCGTCGAGCAATCGGGCACCGGTGATGAGGTGAACGGTCGTATCAATCGGACGCAGACGAACCGATTTCATCGCAAGGCTCCTTTACGCGGCGATTCGGGAGCAAAGCCCATACGCCAGCCGGCGCAGGTTTCCTCTTCCGTGGTTTTCTCGCTCATTTCATCCGGGGCAGCCATGATCATCGAGCCAGCCAAACGCGAAGGAATCTCGATCCGTACCGACGTCCGATTGTTGGCCGTGGGAGTGAACATCATTTTGCCGCCGAGTTGTTCCGTCATTTTCTTCGATAGCAAAAGTCCCAAGGGGAAGCCTCCCGTGTTGCCGAACGTGTCGAGATCCAACCCTTCAATCCCAGCGAAAGGGTTGTCGAGTTGGCTTACCTGCGCGGGGGTGAGGACCGGTCCAACATCCGACACCGTGAAGATAACCGTCTCCGCCCCCGATTTGTCACCACTGGCTCGACTCACCGTCAAATCAATGGTAGTATCGGTCGTCGAGTCCGAAGCATGCATCAGCACCCCTGCGAGGGCCGCGCGGAGCCAAGATTCGTCACAGAGTACCCATCCCCCCTTGTCATCGACTACCGACAGCGTGTTGTTCCGCGCTTGGAAACGTGCGGTCAGCGATTCTTGCACGGCTTGGGCGGCTTCGACAGCCATGAATTCTGTGGGCGATTGTTCCGGGGGCTTGCCCCAAAGTACCGTGGAACACCACGACAGCACCAATTGCAGCGTCTCAACTTGACGGGCATGATCCGACACTGCTCGCAATCGCGGCAGGAGTTTGTCGCGGAAACTGGTCTGCTTCGCATCTTGGATCAGCAGTTTCGTTTGCGTGAAGATGTCGTGGGCGTTTCCCGTTTCGCGGGCAAAGCGTGCCACCAACTGGCGTGCGGTTGCTTTACGGCCTTGGGCCAAACGGGCCAGTTCAGCACGGATGCGTTCGGTCTGATCGAGGACTACCAAGGTCACTTGACCATCCTTGCGTGCCGCCGAGGCATCGGTCATACGGAGTTCTGCAACGAAACTCTTGCCATCGGCAGAGCGGACGATGACATCGCGTTTGGCTCCGTGCCCCCCGCGGAGCCATTCGGTGAGAAATACCGTCGGTTTCGAGTTGGGCGGATCGCTGAAAAAGCTGTTGATCGCCTTGTTCGCCCAAGTGCCGGGAGCCAAGGCCAACGCCGTCTCCGCAGCAGGGTTGAGGAAGACAATCCGACCGTTGGCATCGGACACAGTGACAGGGATCGGGATAGTGGCCAAAATACGGCTCATCTGGGCGTTTTGTTGTCGGCTGTTGCGAATCCACTGAGCTAGTGATTGCACCACAGAGACCCACCGGGCCGACTCTTCGGGTCGCACTCCGCTGGGAGGTGCAATCTCGTGATTCGTATCAGGATGAGCCAACAAGTCTTCCAAGGTCGTCGAGGCGCGCAGCAAGCTGTTGCGGAACTCCGCATCGAGGTTCCGTAGCGACTCGGTGAGTTGGCTGACTTCGTCGGTCGACTGGGGGGAGGACGTTGCCGGCTCTAGCCCAGCCACGAACTGAGGTGCCCATTGCGCCGCTTGCGACAACGGCTTTAACAAAGTCAGAATCAGAAACGCGGAAAGTCCTGCCAAGGCCACCGCGATTCCCGCGACCATAGGTGCGTCTAATCCAGCCAACGGCAATAGACCGGCCAGTA
>CALEEC010000208.1 GCA_937949245.1 uncultured Gemmataceae bacterium
TCGACATGGCGATGATATGCTCCGGTTTCCAGTAGGCGGTGGGCGATGTGTTGCGACAAATTCGCGGTGCCGAAATCATGATTGCTCTTCAGATGCAGAATCGGCCCCATCAGTTCGCGCGGCAGCAGTGCGTAGCCGGTCTTCAGCCCCGGGGCAAGCGGTTTCGAGAAGGTCGAGGCGTAAACGACGAATTCATTCTCGGTGTCAAACCGTTTGACACTGGGTAAATCGGGGCCATCGAAACGCAGTTCGCGGTAGGCAGCATCTTCGAGAATCAAGATTCGCTGGGTTTTGCTAAAACGGCGAACGATGTCGAGCAATTCGGCACGACGTTCCCGCGATAAGGTCCGTCCCGAAGGATTTTGGAAATAATCGACCGTGTAAATCAGTTTGACTCGATGCAACTCCCCTGCATGTTCCAACTGGGCCAATAACTCTTCTAAGGCACCGGTGTCCATGCCTTGATCGTCCATCGGCACACTGCGAACGCGCACCCCCTTGCTATTGAGCAAGGCATGGTAAACAAAATAGGAGGGTGCTTCGGTGATGACGATGTCACCGGGGTCGAACAGAACTTCGCCCAGCAGATACAGCAGTTGTTGCGAGCCATTGGTGATTACCACATCATCGAGCGACAGATGCAAATCGCTCGGTTTGCAATTTTCGATTTGGCAGAAGCGATCGACAATGCGCTCGCGGAGAGGGGCGTAGCCTTGCGTCGTGCCATATTGCAAAGCAGCACGAGCTTGGTTCGGATCGGCTAGCAGACCAGCAACGGCCGCGGCGATGTCTGAGGCGGGGAGGGAATCTTCATCGACCAAACCGGCAGCCAGGCTGATGATGTCCGGGTTTTCAATCGCTTGCTGCATGAAGTAACTGATGGGCGATTCGCCGGTACGATTCGCTTTCTGGGACAGGGGAAATCGGCGAGACGGCATCGGGTCGCTTCCTCAAAAGGCTAGAAAACGCAACCGGCCTCGGAGTTGGTTAGGACTCCGAGGCCGGCGACAAGGTTTGGTTTCGCAACGGATCGGAGTCTACGGAGCAGCGGCGATGGCAGCCGAGGCGGCACGAGTAGCGGCAATCTTCCGTACATCCACGGCCGCTAAGACGGCTGCGGCCGGCAGCGAATGTGTCGTGGTGGGGAAGAAAGACGAGGCCATCGGTAGCTCACCTAGAAACCGTCCTGAATAAATTTGCCTACTTTGTACCCACGACAAGATCCGAAAGCAAGGGAAAGTTGGCAAAAATATTGAGAAGTTCGCAAGCCAGTGGGTCATAGTGGTAGGATGAGTTGCAGTAATAAGGAACCGTCCGGGAAGCCACCATCCGGGTAGTCTAAACCGAGAGGAACGCTGCGATGGCGATTTCTACGCAAGATTCACCATCCGAAGATCCTTGGAATCTTGCTCGTTTCGTGTCGGCACAAGAGGGAGTCTACGCGCGAGCATTGGCCGAGTTGCGGGGCGGGGAAAAGCAATCGCATTGGATGTGGTTTATCTTTCCCCAGTTAGTGGGCTTGGGCAGCAGTTCCACGGCACAACGCTACGGCATCCGAGGACTTGCGGAAGCCAAAGCCTACCTAGACCATCCCATCTTGGGGCCAAGGCTAGTGGAATGTATGCAGACGATCTTAACGATTCCTGATCGCAGTGCCTTCGAGATTTTCGGTTCTCCCGATGATCTGAAGTTGCGGTCGTGTGCGACGCTTTTTGCGGAACTGAGCAGCGGGCGTTCGATCTTCACCGAGGTGCTGGAACGGTTCTTCGAGGCTACACCCGATCCGCTCACGCTCCAACGGCTTTACGAACGCCCGCAACCTGATCGCTAGCTTGGAACCATCTTCCCTGGTCCCAAGCTAGCAAAGTATCACAACTTCCGTGGATTCGTCAAGCATGACCGCAGTTAGCGAGGCATCAGGCTCGGTGTTGATTCGTCAAGCCTCAACCGGATGCTAACGAATCGTCATCATTTCCGTCGAGTTGACCAGCACCCAGCAAAGTTCCTTCAAGCCATGCTGTTCTACCAACGGAAGCAGGCGCGCAACCTCCGTCTCGCTGGGAGAACGTTGCAGCGTCAGCCAAAATGCTCGGTGGATCTGCGCCGAACGATCAGTTCCCACCTCGCGGATGATCCGTTGACTCAATTTTTCGCTGGCCTGTTGGGTGAACGCCCCATTCATCAGGCTAAGTGCCTGTAGGGGGGTGGTGGTGATAGCACGTCGAGGGGTTCGCACCGATGGATCGGGACAATCGAACGTATCCAGCAGGGTGTCTTTGATGGAGTGACGGATCATACGATAAATTGAGCGACGCTTGCTGTTTTTCTCGCCGGGTTCCAGAGGGGAGTTGGCATAGCCCAAGCCACCCATGCGAGCATCCAATTCGCCGCTGATGGCCAAGAGGGTATCGCGGACGGCTTCGGCTTCCAAGCGTCGAGGTGGGAAACGCCACAATAACCGATTGTCGGCATCGATGGCGATGGCTTTGGGATTGGCCTTTGAGGATTGGCGATAGGTGTGCGACAGCAGGATTTTGCGGTGCAGTTGTTTGAGCGAACCGCCGGAATCGCGGAAGTCGCGAGCCAACAGGTCGAGCAATTCGGGATGGGTGGGTTTATCGCCGTTGAAGCCGAAGTCGCTGGGAGTTCGGACGAGACCTTCGCCGAAGTGATACTGCCAGACGCGATTGACGATGACACGCCAGGTGAGGGGATTGTCGGGATGAGTGATCCAGTCGGCGAAACGACGTCGGCGTTGGGCATCAGAGGCGTCAGGAGGCAGGCGGAAGGAGTCGAAGGAAAATTCGGCCCAACTGGCTGGGGAGACCTGTTCGACCGGTTTCTCAATATCCCCGCGACGCAGCAAGAACGTCGGTCCCGCAGCACTGATGGTAGCGGCATACGCCTTTTGGACATCAATCAGGTTGGTCATCGCCCGTTCGCGATCGAGCAGCGAACGCAACTCGCGTTCTTGCTGCACGAACCGTTGTTGTTCTTCGGCAGTGAGATGTTTTTGCCAATCAACAGGGAGCGATTTATAGACACCGGCTTGGTAGGAAGCTTCGATCTGTTCTGCCGTTAAGGCGCGATCGTAGAGTCGTGCCTCTTCGACTTCACCGATAAGGAAACCATTGCCACCCCCCGTGTGACGCAAGCCAATTAGGACACGGGATGTACCAGCGGGGTAAACCTGCAACTTGGTAGAGTCCGCGTTTCCAGTTGGTTGATAAGGATCAGAGTAGAGCGTGCCATTGCGAAATAGCCGAATGGTGCCATCGGCAGCGTAAGTGATGGCAACGTGGACCAGTTGGGTCTTTGCATCGGCTTCCGGTGGTGCTAGAAGATCGCGGGTGCGGGAGAAACTGTTGCTGCCGGCGATCCATCGTCCAGCAATCCGCTCGCCGTAGACGATGGCATCGAAAATCGCTCCGTTGTCGCGTTCTACCGTAAGAATACCTCCGCCGCGTTGGTCCAACTGCGGAAGCAGTACCCAGGCTTCGAGGGTCTTTTCCCGCAGTTCGCGTTGCAGTGGCACTGTTTGCAAGAAGGAACGTTGACCATCCAGAATTAAACGGCCTTTGGCAATTTTCGCGTTGCCATACAAGGTGCCATGCAAGTTGCCGATCGAATCGCGGGCGTCTCCTTCAAAACGCCATTCGGAAATGGGAAGCACCGGTAGCGTACGTGTCGGCAATTGCAGAAGTTGCCGAACGCGTTGGTGCAATTCGGCTTCTAGGGCGGCAAACTTCTGCTCTTTCTGGCGAATTTGCTGACGTAACTGAGCAATTTCCGCTTGGCGTTGCCGTTGTTCGGGATCGCTCAACAACGGGCGTTCGCCGCCGCGTACCGACTCGAAAATGGCCTTGGTTTGGTAATAGTCACGCATCGACAAGGGATCGAACTTGTGATCGTGACAGCGAGCGCAATTGAGGGTCATGCCCAAGAAGGTTTGGCTAATCGTGGCCAGCATGTCTTCGAGTTCGTCTTCCCGGGCACGTCGGCGGACCAACATGGAAACGGCTCTGTTGCCGACTTCATCAAACGGCCCGGCGACGAGGAATCCAGTGGCAGCGATGCCGTCGCGGGTGCCCAACAGATCGCCCATCAGTTGCATGCGGACGAATTCGGCATAGCTCATGTCTGCATTCAAGGCTCGGATGACCCAGTCGCGGTAGTGCCAGGAGTTGGGGCGGATTTTATCGTATTCAAATCCGTCGCTGTCAGCGAAGCGGACTAAATCGAGCCAGTATCTCGCCCAGCGTTCGCCATAGCGAGGCGAAGCCAACAGGCGATCAATCAGTCGTTCCCAAGCGTCGGGGCGAGGGTCGTTCTGAAAATCGAGGACTTCCTCGGGAGTGGGAGGGAGTCCGTGCAAGTCGTAGGTGATACGTCGGATCAAGGTAGCACGATCAGCTATGGGAGCGAGGGACAGTCCTTTCTCGGCCAATTTTTGGGAGATGAGAGAATCGATGGAGGAAGCCGAGGGAGGAATACGCAACGGTTGGAGCGACCACCAAGTACGCGTGGCGCGTTCTGTCGGTTCTGCAGCCCAGGTTGAGCTTTCCAAGATACTTACTAACAGAGCAGTGAGAGGCAGGAGAAGACGCATCATGGGGAAGGCTCCTACAGTACAGTGGCGAGCAATTTCTTACCAATTTGCCGAAGAATTTTGGAGAATGCAAGAGGCTGAATTTGATTTTACCGGGAGGGGAGACAGAAAGGATCGACCGTGCTGAGAAGACGCAGAGGGGTGAGCAATCAAGGGAAGGCACCTTGCGGTAGTTCTGTGGGAATGATGAATGTGCTTCGGCATGCTGCGAGAGTTTTTTCTTGGGTCGAATTTCGCTTCCGAAATTGGGGCTTCCACACCTAGAATGAGGAGGGTGAGTTCGGGCACCTTCAGGAGTGCGAAGGCCATGGCACGTAGTATGGTGTGGATTTGGGTGTGGGTGCTAGTCAGCGGCAGCTGTTGGAGTATTGCTGCGGTTCAGGCACAACCTCGGGAAGAGTTGGTGGATCGTGTCCGAACGGCGATCGATCGCGGGGTGCGCTATCTGAAGCAGCAGCAGCTGGAGAACGGGTCGTGGGAACGTGGGCCAAGTGCCATGATTCAACCTGGGGGCACCACGTCTTTGGTGATGTTGGCTCTGCTCAATTCAGGGATCAAGCCAGAGGAGGCTACGATTCAACGCGGTTTGGAATATCTGCGAAAGGTCGAGCCTCGTTCGACCTACACGGTCGGCTTGCAAACGATGGTCTTCGCCGAGGCTGGGTTTGCCAAAGATCTCCCGTTGATCCAAAGAAATGTGGATTGGTTGGTACGCAATCGTGTATTTTCCAATGGTCGCTTGCGGGGGTGGGGTTACGGCAATATTGGCGCGGGGTCCGACAACTCGAACACGCAGTACGCTCTGCTTGGGCTGCATGCGGGCAAGCAAGCGGGGGCGAATATTGATGAAGAGATCTGGCGACAGATCCGCGATTTCTACGTCAGCACACAAACTTCCGAGGAAGGCGACTCAATGGGCGGCTGGAGCTATCAGCCGGGAGGTGCAAAGGGAAGTCCTCATGGAGGTGGCAACCCGACCATGACTATGACGGTCGCCGGCTTATGTGGTCTGTATATAGCGGGGCTGGAACTCAATCAAGGGCGGCAAGACCTCGACCCATCAACCGGCGTGGCTCGCAATTGTGGCAAATATGAGGAGAACCCGAGCATTGCCAAAGCTCTGCGTTGGATCAGTTCCCCTCGCCATTGGACCTTACAATCCGCAGGACACACGTTCTACAATCTTTACGGGATTGAACGAGCTGGTCGGCTCTCAGGGCAGCGATTTTTTGGTGAGATCGACTGGTATCGCGAAGGTTGTGAGTGGCTGACTGCTCCAGGGCGGCAAGCGGAGGATGGTTCCTGGTACACGCGTTCCAGCGTGGATGCCTGGCCCTTAGTTTCGACCAGTTTCGCTCTGTTGTTCCTGTCCAAGGGACGAACGCCTGTTCTTATCTCGAAGTTCGCTTATAACACTCGGGATATCCGTAATCGGCAGTCGGAGTGGAACAACAAACATCACGATGCGAAAAACTTGGTGGAGTACGCCAGCAAAGAACTGTTCCGCAAACAACCGTTGGCGTGGCAGATCTACGATGTCCGAGCGATGCAAGATCTGACACCGATTCGGATCAATCAAGAAGTGGGAACTTTAGTCCAATCGCCGATCGTGTATTTGAATGGTCATAAAGCCCCCGCATTCACCGGGGGGCAACGGGAGATTTTGCGGAAGTATGTAGAGGAAGGGGGTTTCATCCTCGCGGAGGCCTGTTGCGGTTCCAAAGCCTTCTTCGAAGGCATTCGCGAGGAACTGGAGCAAATCTTTCCTGATCAGCCGTTGACTCTATTAGGACCAGAGCATCCGATATGGTCGGCGCACGCCCTAGTATCGCCTCGCGATCTGGGAGGAACGCAACTGTACGGTATCGACCTGGGCTGCAAGACGGTCGTGGTGGTGAGTGATGGGCCATTGGCGGGATATTGGGAAGAGCGCCAATTCATGCCCAAACTCGGCGAACCGGCACGGTCCCGGGGCGAACATGCTTACCGTCTGGCGGGGAACATTATTGCTTACGCCACCGGGTTGGAGTTGCCCAAACCTCGGCTGTCTCGCACCAAGATTGTGGATGTCGTCGAAGAGAAAGCCGTTCCTCGCGGCTTTCTCAAAGCGGTGCAGATTCGTCATGACGGCGACTCGAAACCGGCACGCAACGCTCTACGGAATCTGCTGTTACAAGTACGCGAACGAGCGCTGATCGATGTGGCCCTGCCCAGAAAAGACGATAAAGATCTACCACTGAGCCATCCTGATCTGGCTATGTACAAGTTTATGTACATGCATGGCCGCAACGCCTTCACCTGGGACAAGGAAGAGTTGGAAAATCTGCGAGCCAATTTAGATACCGGAGGGTTGCTGCTGGCCGACGCTTGCTGCGGGCGAAAAGACTTCGACACGGCGTTTCGGAAGTTTGTCCAGGAACTTTATCCGGAGCGTAAATTGGAGCCGATACCGCTGGACGATCTGTTGTTCAGCGAAAAATTGAATGGTCAGGCCATCACCGAGGTGCGTTGTCGCAAATCGAAATCCGAATACGAGTTACAACCGCCGGAATTGTATGGCATCCGCGTCGGTGAGGGAGCCGATGCTCGTTGGGTCGTGATTTATAGTCCTTACGACATCGGCTGCGCCCTGGACAAGCATAAGTCGTCCGATTGCAAAGGGTATGATTACGAAAGTGCCGTGCGACTGGGAATGGCCGCCCTCATTTATTCTCTCAAGAAGTAAAACCCTCCGAGATTCAGGGAAAATCATCGCTGGGGAAGGAATTGCACTTCCCCTGGCCCTCTATTTCTGTTATCGTGCTTGATGTACAGAATCTGATCATTCTGAAGCCAATTTTCATGCACCCGTTTCCCTCGGGGGGTGTGCCGTGAAGGCATCGTGGGCGGCTGACTGCCGATTGAATTGGAATCCTGAAAATCCTGTCTGTAACGCATTTCCACTTGGTCGATCTATTCCTCCTGAAGTCGTGGCATTTCTCGAACTCCCTTGACACAGAAGCCAAGTTAGTTATTCGTGTGCGAGCGGAAGTGTACAAAATGTGGACATACCGTTGAGATGATTCGGGGATTCTGACTTGGTTCGCCCATAGGGTGATGGTTTGCTTGAGGTAACACGTTCCATGTCTGAAGAAGGGTCGTTACGTTTCCGTCTCTCGGCGATGATGTTTTTGCAATACATCAGCTTGGGAGCGTGGGCAGTTACCTTGGCAACCTTTCTGCTGAGTTCACCTCTGAAAGGCGGCTTGGCCTTTTCTCCGCAGCAGGTCAGTTGGATCTACAGCACGCTGGCCATCGGTGGCATTCTGACTCCGTTGCTTGTCGGATTGCTTGCCGATCGCTTGTTCGCGGCAGAGAAGTTGTTAGGGGTGCTTCATCTGATAGGCACTGGTCAACTGGTAGGGATTGCTTGGTGGTGCGAAGAGCGTCTACCGAAGATTCAAGAGGTTTATTGCAAAATCGCGGAACAAGAGAGTGTGCTGGGCGTCTCGTATCTCCAGGCAGTGGGGAAAACTCCGGTCGATCCTCAGATTCAAGAGTCGCTTCGTCAAGCAGCCGAGCGGATTCGCGAACGTCCCGAATTGCAAAGCGTCATCGCGGAAACATTTCAGCCGCTGTTCGTAGGGATGCTCCTGTATTGCTTGGGTTATCTGATCACCATCACGTTGACCAATGTGATCTGTATGCGGCATCTGCCCCGAGCAAGCGAAAACTTTGGCCGGGTTCGGATGTATGGCACCGTGGCGTGGATTGTGGTTGGAATCATCGTGGAGGTGTTGCTGAACCCCATTTCAGTGCAACCATTTTGGTTTGCGGCTGCTGCTTCTTTGCTGATGGCCTGGTTCAGTTTTTGGGCCTTGCCGCACACTCCTCCGAGCGGGCACGGTCGATCGATCCGCGATGCACTGGGATTGTCGGCATTTGGAATGTTCCGGGAACGCTCCTTCTGTATTTTGGTCGGTTGTAGTCTGGCACTGTCGGTGTTGCAGCAGTTTTATAGCGTCTACGCGAATAAATTCCTCAACGATCTGGGAACGCCGCGGCCGGCCGCAATTCAGACGTTGGCGCAGGTGGGAGAGGTCGCCTGCATGGCTTTGTTCTCCTGGGCCATGGTGCGTTTGGGGATGCGGACGATGATGTTGATCGGAATGATCGCATGGATTCTCCGCAACGCCTTGTTTGCGACCCTATCGTTGCCCTGGGTGGTCGCAGTAGCATTACCGTTGCACGGCTTGGCCTACACGTTTTATTTCCTGGTGCTGACGGTTTACATCGATCGCAAAGCTCCTCCGCATCTGCGGGCCAGCAGTCAGGGAATCACGACCTTTATCACCATGGGGGCAGGCACGCTGGTCGGCAATGCTCTCAGCGCTTATGTCGTGCGTTGGCAGACGATTGGCGAACAAGTGCAGTGGGCCAACGTGTGGATGATACCGACCCTGGGAGCTTTGGTGGTGCTAGCCCTATTTGCCTGGTTTTTCCGCTGCGAAACCGAGAGTGTTGTTGCGGGGGCAATCGAGAACAGGGAGTCATCCGAGTCGCCGCGGACCCCATGCTTGATTGTGGAACGAGCGCTGGTCATCGCAGAGAAGGATGCAGCGCCCAGGACAGCCATAATGCCAAGCCAAACAAAACTCGTAAACCGGCTTGAATGGCAACCCACCACAAGGTCTGTCCCAGCAACTGGCTGACACCTTCCAACGCTTTGCGGACTTCGGTGTTGACCATCTCGTGGGGATTGATCCAACCGAAGGTGACAAATTTTAGTACCGGAGCTTTCCAGGTCGTCAACCAATGTTCGGCCTGATCGAGGTATTTTTCCAACTCTTGGCGGTCCAAAGAACTCACGCGGATGACAAAGAAACCATCGATGCCCAACATTCCCAAACCTACCAAGGCCAAGATCGGCCACATCCACCATTCCGCAGCCAAGTCGCTCAGGGTGATGTTCGCCTGCGGCCAAATCAACCGGGAAGCGATAAAGTGAATGCCACACAAGATCAGAGCGATCAGTCCGGGGAGCAACACAGTTCCTTTCAAGACGATGCTCCGTTGTTGTTGAATCAAACGGAGAAGTTTCGGCCAGCGTGCCGGGCCGGTCAACAGCAACTGGAGGACATCGCGGTACTGTCCGACGCGCCGATAGGTGCTGATGAGAAACATCATCGCCAAGTAGAAACCGAAAAGGTGAATCAAGTTCAGGTGCGGCAGCACGTCCATCGCTCCAGCCGGGGGAACTTCGTTTCCGTAGTGAAACAGTATAGATCTTGCTGCGATAATGGGGAGATTGGTTGACTTCGTAAGTGTCTTGCAACGATCGTTCAAACCTTGGCGTGATCTTCCTATCCCACTTTCAACCTCCGATGGAGGTTGCTGCCATGGTACCAAATTCGGTCGCATCACGCCGTTACGGTGCCAAATTCGGTCGCATCTTGCTGTCAAGCTCCAACCCCGGATAGGGGATTGCCGTTGCCATGCCAACTGCGAAGATGCCGGGCTTTGTGCTTGACACCAGGGAGGGAGCCATCAAAACTATCCACAGGTTTGAAATGGTTCACTGCTAGAAATGAGTCTGTCAATGAAATCGACCTATCTGAGTGCTTTTCTCTTTTTGGGATCGCTGGTTGCGGCATTGCCTGCGGCTCCTGAGGCGAAGTCCATCTTGGCGTTTCGCGTGGGGAGATTGCATCCGGTCAGTTCACCTCCGATCGAGCAAGCGACGCTTGTGGTGCGGGATGGCAAAATCGTTGCCGTGGGAACTCAGGCTGCCACTCCGATTCCCCAAGGGGCAATCGTGCGCGATCTTCCTGATGCTGTCGTGATTCCCGGTTTGGTCGATACCCATTCGCACTTAGGGGTTTACTCGCGTCCGAATGTGCCAGCACATTCCGATGGCAACGAAATGTCCGGCCCAGTGCAAGCGGGGGTACGCGCGCTGGATGCGATCTGGCCAGACGATCCGGGCATCCGCATGGCCAATGCTGGGGGCGTAACCACAGCGAATATCATGCCAGGTTCGGGCAACGTCATCGGTGGAGCGACCTTGTATGTGAAACTTCGTGGAGCGACCATCGATGAAATGCAACTGCAGCCGCAGCAAGTGTTGGGCGGTCTGAAGATGGCCAACGGGGAAAATCCGAAAGGGTACGGTCGCCGGGGAACGGCTCCCTTCACCCGGATGAAGGTAGCCGCTTTGCAGCGGGAACAATTCCTCAAGGCGCGAGAGTATGTCCGCACATGGAAAACCTATCGCGAAGCTGTCGCGGTTGGGAAGAAACCGACGGTTCCCGAGATCGACCCCAATTTGGAAGCCCTTGCCGAGGTACTGGAACGCAAACGCACGGTGCATTTTCACTGTCATCGAGCGGATGACATCATGACCGCGGTGCGTCTGGCTGAGGAGTTCGGCTTCGAGTTAGTTTTGCAGCACTGCACCGAAGGGTATCGCGTCGCAGAGGAATTGGCCAAACGCAAGATCCCGGTTTCGTTGACGCTGGTGGATGCTCCCGGGGGCAAAGCGGAAACCATGGGGTTGATCGAAGAAAATGCGGCCATTCTGCACAAAGCGGGCGTGCTGGTAGCGATCAACACCGATGATTCGGTCACCGAATCCCGTTTTTATCTGCGAACCGGCTCGATTGCCGTGCGCGGTGGCCTCTCTGAAGCCGCAGCACTGCAAGCCTTGACATGGAACGGGGCCAAGATGCTGCATCTGGACCATCGTTTGGGAACGCTGGAGGTGGGGAAGGATGCCGATTTCGTGATCTTGTCGGGCCCCCCCTTCAGCATCTACACCCAGGTGCTGGAAACTTGGATCGACGGCAAGCGCGTCTTCGACCGTTCGCGAGCTGCCGATTGGCTGTGGCAAGTTGGCGGTTTCGCTCTACGCGATACTTCCAAGTTGCCGCAGGTTCTGCCCCCCCAAAAGCCGCTAGCCAAAGTGACTGCGCCGAAGTTGCCGCAGGTCTATGCCGATGCGACCAAGATCGAGTTGCCTCGCCGGGCCATTCGCGCGGGGCGGATTCATCCGGGCAACGGACCGGCTATCCTCGATGGCGTGATTCTCATCGAAGGCGATCGTATTGCTGCCGTGGGGCCGGCCAAGGATATCGTCCTTCCCCCCAACATCCCGACGTTAACCGTCGCTGAAGTCACTCCAGGGTTGATCGACGCTTATTCGGTCTGTGGTCTATCAGGAGCCTGGAACATCCCCGCAGACCAAGATCAAGACGAACTAAGCGATCCGAATCAAGCGGATCTCCGGGTGATCGATGCCTTCCACCCGCAAGAGCCGTTGTTGGAGTTTCTGCGGGCCAATGGAGTGACCCTCATCCACGCGATGCCAGGGCGAGCGAATCCGATCGCTGGGCAGACCGGCCTCTTCCGCACCTGGGGACGGACTGTGGAAGCAAGTTTGGTCCGTTTCCCCGCCGGAATGCTGATCAATCTCGGCGAGGTTCCCAAAGAAGCCTACAAAGGCAAACGGCCGGCCACGCGGATGGGGACGGCCTTGCTGCTGCGCGAGGCGATGATCGCGGCCAAGAACTACCAACATAAGCTGCAGTCGTCTGAAGGGAAGAAGCCGGAATTCCACAGCAAATCCGAGGCTTGGCAGCCCATCTTAGCGGGTAAACTGCCGCTGGTGGTGTCGGCTCATCGGGCCGATGATCTGTTGACCGGCCTGCGAATCGCCCAAGAATTCGGAGTCCAACCGATCCTTTGTCTGGCTACGGAAAGCTATCTCATCGCCGAGCGACTGTCCGCCGCTCGGGTTCCCGTGATTCTGCATCCACCGATGCAACGTGCTGCGGGGAGTATGGAAACCTTGCACAGTTTCCTCAGCGCGGCCAAAGTGCTGGCAGATCACGGCGTGTTGACTGCTATTTCGACCGCTTTTGAAGGTTATGTCCCCAAAACGCGAATGTTGCGTGCCGAGATGGCTATGGCCATGACCCAGGGGCTAGGGACGGAAAGGGCTTTGCGGGCAGTGACCATCGATGCTGCCAAATTATTGGGAGTCGATGACCGCTTCGGCAGCATCGAAAAAGGAAAGATCGCCGATCTCGTGCTTTACGATGGCGACCCGTTCGAAAATACAACGCATGTGGAATACACCTTGATCGGCGGACGCATCGTGTTCGATCGTTCGGAATACACACGCCTTCCGTTTGCTCGTCGTGCCTTGTCCATCGCCGAAGGTGCCGGCAGTGGCTGTTGCATGATGGGATGGTGAGCGAATAGCCTTCGTCCCATGACATGAAAACTCCAAGCGATCCATCAACGCTGGGGATGGATCGCTTGGGCGGAATGACCAAGCTGCATCACGAACTCTGGCATGCTAACGAAGAACGATCCATCCAGACTGGGGATGGATCGTTCTTACACAAGCAGGGGCTTCCACTTACCAACTAGGGAAGGGTTGCTTCTTTAGAAGCGCCTTTGTCCACGCCGGCACCACCGGGAGTCGCGGGGCCTTTGATACGAGGATCAGGCGGTCCCGAGAGCTTGGGTTGTTTTTCGTCGGCAGCCCCGCCTCCGCAGCCGATAACCGCGACAGTCCAGCCTACCATCAAGGTGGCAATCAAGAGTGTCCGCAATTGCTTGGTCATCCGAAACCTTTCTTTGGTTGAAGTTCGTTGGGGCAAGTAACTCATTCAAAGGTGACCACGACTCCGTCCGCTCGTCCGGCCATGGCCGCGAGAATCGGGAAGGACGCGCCGTTGTACGCAGACAAGCCCTTCAATGGACGAACCGAGCCATCCGCATAGGTAAAGTTGATGATGCCGGTGTGTCGGCTTCCAGGCTTGGCACCGCTGAAGTTATCGGTCGGGGAGCCATCCCAAAGTCCGAAGGCAGTGGGCATGGCCGTGCAGCCCCAAGAGTAGGAATAGTAATCTGGAGGAGTCCCAGCGCCAAACCTTCCACCGGCAACTTCGCAGAACATCATGGTGTTGCTCGAACCATCGGCAATGTTGGACACTGCGAGTTTGGCATTCCAATACATGACCCCGTTGTAGCCAGTTCCGTATCTCCAATCGCCCATCACACCGAGATAATGCGTTTTGCCCAATGCTTGAGAAGTCGGCGGGCCGAAGCCGAGGTGGACATTCGCCCAAACGGTTTGAGCAGGCGTCCAGTCGACGTTGATCGTGCCGTAGTAGATGCCAATGCAGGCGCTTTGGGCATTCGTTCCGGGATCATTCGAGGGACAGATGAAGGACTTGATGCTGTTGCGCAAGACGGTCTGGTTAGTGCCATTGAAGAAAAACATTTGGCCCACCGCAGTGGCATTCGGGGTGAAAATAAGTTGCCGGAAGATGTTCTCTTGCTCCATGTAGGGAAGTAACAAGGCGAGTGGTCCCCAGCCATCGATCGTCATACCTGGAGGAAGGACGCTATTGGTGCTTTCATAGTTGTGAGCGGCAAGGCCGAGTTGCTTCATGTTATTCTGGCAACTCATGCGGGCGGCCGCTTCGCGGACTTTCTG